>JANNWF010000432.1:0-3758 GCA_031408455.1 Pseudoxanthomonas sp.
CACCGGCCGTAGCCGGGTGACGGCGCCATCGATCACCGCTTCGTGCAGCGGATCGCCCTGCTCCCGCAGCGTACGGATGAAGCTGATCATCACCAGGCCGTTGAGCACCGCCACGCCCGAGAGCGCGATGAAACCGACGCCGGCCGAGATCGAGAACGGGATGTCGCGCAACCACAGCGCCAGCACGCCGCCGGTCAGCGCCAAGGGCACGCCACTGAACACGATCGCCGCGTCCTTGCCTGAACCAAAGGCCATGAACAGCAGCCCGAAGATCATCACCAGCACCACCGGCACCACCACCGACAGGCGCTGGCTGGCCGAGATCAGTTGCTCGAACGTGCCGCCGTATTCGACCCAGTAACCTTCAGGCAATTCGATGTCCGCGGCAACGCGACCCCGCAGCTCCTCAACGAAGGAGCCAAGGTCGCGGCCGCGCACATTGGCGGTAACAACAACCCGACGCTTGCCGTTCTCGCGGCTCACCTGATTCGGCCCCGGCGCGACTTCGATTTGCGCCAATTGCGAGAGCGGTACGTAGCCGCCACCCGCTGCCGCAGGCACTGGTACCGGCAGCGCCGCGAGCGCCTTCGGGTCCTTGCGTTGCGCTTCGGGCAAGCGGACGACGATGTCGAAGCGCCGATCGCCCTCGAACCATTGCCCGGCGGTTGCGCCGCCGACCGCCACCGATACCGCCTGCTGCAGTTCGTCCACCGAAACGCCGTGTCGGGCCAGCGCTGTGCGGTCGGGCGTGATGCTCATCAGCGGCAGACCGGTGGTTTGCTCGAGCTTGACGTCGGCGGCACCTTGGATGGCTTGGGCGAGACTTTCGATCTGTTCGCCGACCCGGGCCAGTTCGGCAAGGTCGTCGCCATACAGCTTGATCGCGACTTCGGCGCGCACGCCTGCTATCAGCTCGTTCATGCGCATCTGTACCGGTTGAGTGAACTCGTAGTTGTTGCCAGGGATGGTCCACACAGCAGCTTCAAGCTCGGCGATGAATTGCTCGCGCGGCTTGCGCGGATCAGGCCAGTCGGCGCGGTCCTTGAGCATGATGAAGGTGTCAGCGACCGACGGCGGCATCGGGTCGGTGGCGACTTCGGCGGTGCCGATCTTGCCGACCACTTCCTCGACTTCCGGAAACTGCTTGATGCGCGCCTCCAGCTGCCCCTGCATGGCGACCGCCTGGCTCAGGCTGGTACCCGGGATACGGAGCGCGTGCATCGCGATGTCGCCCTCGTCCAAGCTTGGGATGAACTCGGTGCCAAGACGCGTGGCCAGCAGACCCGACGCCACGACCAGCAGCGCCGCGCCGGCCACCACCGCCACGCGCCAGGCCAGCGCCCGCTCCAGCAGCGGCCCGTAAATGCGGCTGACGCCACGCATCAATCGGGTTTCCTTCTCGGCCACCTTGCCGGTGACAAACTGCGCCACCGCCGCTGGCACGAAGGTCAGCGACAGCGCCATCGCGCCGGTCAGGGCGATCACCACGGTGATAGCCATTGGGTGGAACATTTTCCCTTCCACCCCCGTCAGCGCGAAGATCGGCAGGTAGACCGCAGTGATGATGAACAGGCCGAACAGGCTGGGCTTGATCACCTCGGCACTCGCACTGGCTGCAAGTTCGAAGCGCTCGTCGCGGCTCAGCAGGCGACCATAAGCGTGCTGGCGTTCGCCGAAGCGGCGCAGGCAGTTTTCGACGATGATCACCGCGCCATCCACGATCAGACCGAAGTCCAGCGCACCCAAGCTCATCAGGTTGGCCGAGACCCTGTTCTCGACCATCCCAGTGATGGTGAACAGCATGGTCAGCGGGATGACCGCCGCGGTGATCAGCGCGGCGCGCAAGTTGCCGAGCAGCAGGAACAGCACCACGATCACCAGCAGTGCGCCTTCGACCAGGTTGGTGCGCACGGTGTCGATGGTGCGGTCCACCAGGTCAGTGCGGTCGTACACCGCATGCGCGCGCACGCCCGCCGGCAGACTCTTGTTGATCTCGTCGAGTTTGACGGCGGTCCGCTGCGCCACAGCGCGGCTGTTCTCGCCGATCAACATGAAGGTGGTGCCCAGCACCACTTCCTTGCCGTCCTTGGTGGCGGCGCCTGTGCGCAGCTCGTTGCCTTCACCGACCTCGGCAACATCGCTCAGACGCAGTGGCAATCCGTCGCGAGTGGCAATCACGATTGCACGCAATTCATCCAGACTGGCGACCTGCCCCGGCACACGGACCAGATACTGCTCGCCGCCGCGCTCGATGTAGCCGGCGCCGACGTTGGCGTTGTTGCGCGCCACCGCGTCCAGCACATCGCGCAGACTCAAGCTGTAGGCGACCAGCTTCAGCGGGTCGGGCGTCACGTGAATCTGGCGGGTGTAGCCACCGATGGTATTGACCTCGGTCACGCCCTCCAGATGCCGCAGCTGCGGCCGCACCACCCAGTCCTGCAGAGTGCGCAGCTCTGTCGACGTCCACGGCTGGCCGTCGGCCATGGTCGCGCCTTCCTCGGCCTCGACCGTGTACATGAAGATCTCACCGAGACCCGTGGCGACCGGACCCAGCGAAGGCTCGATGCCGGCCGGCAGCTGCGCGGCCGCCTGCTGCAGGCGCTCGGCCACCTGCTGACGGGCAAAGTAGATGTCCGTGCCGTCATCGAACACGACCGTCACTTGAGACAGGCCGTAGCGCGAGATCGAGCGGGTGTAATCGAGTCGCGCCAAGCCCGCCAGCGCCGTCTCGACCGGGAAGGTGATGCGTTGCTCGGCTTCCAGCGGCGAATAGCCCGGCGCTTCGGTGTTGATCTGGACCTGGACGTTGGTGATGTCCGGCACCGCATCGATGGGCAGGCGGCCGTAGTTCCACAGGCCGAGAGCAGACAGTGCGAGTACCAGAAGCAGCACGAGCCAGCGGTGCGCGATGGACGCGCGAATGATTTTCTCTAGCATGTCGTGTCCTTGAGCAATTCAGGTTGCCATCCATGGCGCGGCGGTGCGGACGTTGGATCGCCCGGCCCGGCCATCCATGGCCAGGCGTTCGTCAGGCCGCGAGCCAGTGGCTCGCAAGCGACCCTCCTCACCCTTAATGGTCGTGGCTGGCGCCGGACTTCTCGATGTCGGCACGGATCAGGAAGCTGTTGCCAGACACGTAGCGCGTGCCAGGCTTCAGGCCGCCCAACACTTCGGCGTATTCGCCATCGCGCTCGCCCAGCTCAAGCATGCGCACCTCGTAGATGTCCTCGACCTGCGCGAACACCACGGTGAAATCGCGGAACGGCTGCAGGCCGGATTCCTTCACGGCCAGCGTAACCTCACGCGCGGATACCGCAACGTCAGCCGCCACCGTCATGCCCGGCCGCCAGCGCCCGTCCTCGTTCGGCAACACGACGCGGGCGATCACGCCTTGGCCGGTGGTGGCGATCGGCAGAATGGCGTCGATGGTCGCCTCGGCCGTGGCGGTGCCGGTTGCCGAGCGCAAGCGCATGGCCTGGCCCGCGGCAAGCTTGTCCGCATCGGTGCCAATCGCGCGCAGCTCGACCCACACCTGTGACAGGTCGGCGATCTCGAACAGCACGCCATCACCGGCGACGTCGCCGACATTGGTATTGCGCACCAGCACGATGCCCGCAATCGGCGCGGTCACCGCATAAGTGCGCATGCTCTCGTTGCCCTCGATGCTGGCGAGGGTCTGACCCGCGCGCACCTGTGCACCCAATTGCACGGACACCGAGCGGACGATGCCCGGAAACCGCGCGCGCACGCTCGCACGA
>JANNWF010000433.1:0-1501 GCA_031408455.1 Pseudoxanthomonas sp.
CGAAATGACCGTATTTGTCGGCGGCCTGCGCGTGCTCGGCGCCAATGCCGGCGGCTCCACGCATGGTGTCTTCACTGACAAGGCTGAGACCCTGAGCAACGACTTCTTCGTCAATCTGCTCGACATGGGCACGCAGTGGAAGCCGTCCGGCGACGTGTTCGAGGGCCGCGACCGCACAACCGGCGAACTCAAGTGGACCGGCACCCGCGTCGACTTGGTGTTCGGTTCGCAGTCGGTGTTGCGTGCATTGGCGGAAGTCTATGCAAGCGCAGATGCGCCGGCCAAGTTCGTGCAGGACTTCGTGGCGGCCTGGGTCAAGGTGATGAACAACGACCGCTTCGATCTTGCGTAGGGTTTTATAGCTACGATTGAAGCGTTTCTTCGCCCGGCACAGCCTGAGCTGTGCCGGGTCGAATTTGGTTGGATCGAAGCGGCCTTAAGACATTGACCCAACTCTGTCTTCTGCTGGCGGCGCACTGCGCAATCCTTGCCAGCAAGTAGCCCAGATGCAGCGCAGCGGAATCCGGGGCGCATCATTCCGGATGCTGCAATCGTCGGCGTTATTGGGCCGCCAACATCCGGTGCATACGCAGATAGTCGCGGCGATATTGGCCAGCAAGCCGCAACTTTTGTGCGTCGGTCAATAGCTTCCCTGACACTTGAAAGAACTTCTTTTCCTCTTCGCGCAGGTGATGGTGAACTTTGCGCGAGAGTGCTTTCGCCTTCTCGATCCACGCTACTCCGGCGAGATCCAACGCCTGTAACTCTTCGACCAGCTCGTCGATTTGATGATGCTCGTGTAAGGCGTGCCGACTGGCCGCTAGACCCATGTCGTGCATCAGCATTGGCACATACAGAAAGCGTTCTTCGGCTGCCTCGTGCGCAGCCAATTCGTGCCGAGCTTGCGTGAATAAATCAATGCGCTCCCGCGAGCCTGCTTTGCTGCGCAACAACTTGCGGAACACGGCGCGCTGGATTTCATGACTCTCACGCAAGGCGTCGTAGATCGTGGCGGCAGTCATGGCGGAAGCTCCTTTGCATCGACGAAAGTTGCGCAGCGTTCACCAAAACACTGCGATATCTGATCAAGTCTCAAGAAATGCGCGCGCCCTGCACCGGCGCTGGGATTGGCGTCGATCAAAGCTGTGATTTGATCGGTAACACAATTTTTTCGGCAAATTTTTCGCGCATGGGGCGGTTTTCCCAGTCAGCGAGCGAATAGGGTTTGGCATCCAACAGATCGGCTTCGAATACCGTCGTCATTTCGGCGGCAAACGCTTGGTCGTAGATGTTCAAGCTAGCCTCGTCGTTGAGCCGAATCGAACGGATATCAAAATTGGTTGAGCCGACCGAAACCAGCTCGTTATCGATGATCAGGAGCTTGGTATGCAGCATGGTCGGCTGGTACACGTGGATTTCAGCACCGGCCTGCAATAGCGGACCCCAATCGGCCTTGGAGGCGATCTTGACGGTGAGCGCGTCGATGTGTGGGCCAGGCAAC
>JANNWF010000434.1:0-2789 GCA_031408455.1 Pseudoxanthomonas sp.
TGGGGGCGCCTGGGCAATGCGGGCACCAATCCAAGCAGTAACTTCATCGGCACCACCGACAACCAGCCACTGGTGCTGCGGACGGCCAATGCGCGCAGTCTGCGGATCGAGCCAAGCACGGTCACCTTCGGAGCGTCGGCGTTGCCTATCACCGTGAACATGATCGGCGGCAGCTACGCCAATATCGTCACTACAGGCGTACGGGGGGCGACGATTGCGGGTGGCGGAGTGCCGACCGGCGAAAGCGACCCGACCTTTGCTTTCGACAACCCGAACCGAGTTACCGACCACTACGGCACGGTTGGTGGAGGCTTTGGAAATCGGGCTGGTGACATCATTGGTACAACGGACGACAACGCGCACGCAACCGTAGCAGGCGGGCGAAACAACACCGCCAGTGCAAGCAGCAGCCTCGTCAGTGGCGGCAACGAAAACAATGCCTCAGGTGATTTCAGTACGGTGGTTGGCGGCTCCAGGAACTCCGCGAGCGGCGAATACAGCACCGTGGGTGGCGGATTATTGAACTGCGCAGGCAGCCCGTACTCATGGGCGGGCGGCAACTTTGCCAAAGTCAGGCCGGGCAGCCTCTCAGGAGCGCCAGTATCAGGCTGCGACGGCGTGCCTGTGCTCGGGTCTGTGGGCGATATTGGCACGTTCGTCTGGGCAGATCGCTCTGGCGCGAGCTTTGTTTCCACAGGAGTAAATCAGTTTCTGATTCGCGCCGACGGCGGCGTGGGCATCAACACCGCAACACTCGGCAACGCCGTCAACCTGCGTCTCAGTGAGCTGGTCATCCAGAGCTCGCTGGGCAATCCGCACGCAGATCTCAGCCTGATGAACCGCTCCACCAACCGTGGCTACGCGCTCGCTTCCATTCCCGGCGCGGGCACAGCCGCAGGCGATTTTTACATCGCAGAAGTCGACGGTCGCTTGCCGGACGTGTTGTTTGCCAATCGATTCAGAATAGACGCCGCCGGCACCACCTTCGTGCAGGGCGGCGCGGTTGGCAACTTGTCGGATGTGCGCCTGAAGAAAAGCTTTGCGTCCATCGCGTCACCGCTCGCCACAATGCTCGGTCTTCGTGGGCAGATGTTTGAATACATCGACCCGGCGAAATCCATGAACGCACCCGGACTGCGCATGGGTTTTATTGCGCAAGAAGTGCAGAAAGTGATTCCGCAATGGGTCAAGCCGACTGGAAGCGAAGGCTATTTGGCGGTAACGCCGATTGGCTTTGAAGCGCTTACCGTTGAGGCGATGCGTGAGTTGCGGCAAGAGAGTGCGGTGATTGACGGCGGCCAAAGTGATCGGTTGGCAACGTTGGAGGCTGAGAACAGGACGTTAAGCGCAAGCCTCAACGCCATGCAGGCGCAAATTGCCAATCTGCAGGAGCGCTTGGCTGCCCAAGAAGTGCCTTCTGATCGATAGGCGTCCGAGACGATCCAAGAACATGGTGAGCGACGCAAACTGCATCGATCAGCGATGTGGCTGCCAGCGAGCTGTGCAGCGGAGCAAGTTCGCGCGCAGCGCGCGCCTTCGCTTCGCTTGGTCCGCTCTACGAGCGCATTTGCGAAGCGCTGCTGTTGCGTTTGCGGAGCCGACCGAGCACGGCGAAGGCGTAAGCGCGCAGCGCGAGAGCTTGCTCGGCTGCCTTGCAATCAGACGTGGCTGCAAATGATCAGCGTGGCGGAGCAAGCTCCTCTCTATCGAGGTCGGTGCCGGTAGCTTTTGCCTTGGTAGAGCCGAGCTTGCTCGGCTGCTGTTGGCTGATCCAAACCGCGTTGTCGGGTTCCCGCTGCGTTTGTCGTTACCCCAGACAAGCCACCCTCGGTAACCGCCATGAAGCTCGCTCATTGCTGCCTATTTGCCCTAGCCGCCACCACCGCCAGCACGCTGGTATTGGCGCAATCGGTGACTCCGCCCGCTGGCGGCACTTACGTCATGCAAAAGCACGCCATCGCTGCGGGCGGCCAGCGCGTGAGCGGCGGCAGTTATGTGCTGACCGGGACCGTGGCGCAGGCGAGCGCCGGGCCGCTTCCGACTGATGCATCCGGCGGTACTTACCGCTTGGCCGGCGGCTTCCACACCGCCGCCGCCGTGCCGCGCGTCGATGAAGTCTTCCGCAACGGATTCGAGAACTAAGCCATGACCACTAGGAGTATTCCCATGAATCGCAAGACCCTCGTTTTTGCCCTGTTGGCTGCGATCTCAGGCCAAGCCTTCGCGCTCAGCAATACCTTCAGTTATCAAGGCAGTCTGCAAGACGCAGGTGCGCCAGCGACTGGCAGTTATGACCTCCAATTCACCCTGCAAACGCAGGCGGGTGCCACCGTTGGAACCGCCGTTCTGCGCGATAACGTCGTCGTCAGCCAAGGCGTGTTTATGGTAGAACTGGACTTTGGATCCAACATCACCAGCGGCGACTTTCAGCTGCAAATTGGCGTGCGGCCGGGGGCATCGGCGGGTGCGTTCACGACCTTGACTCCAGCGACAAAAATCAATCCAACGCCACAAGCGCAAGTAGCGGGTTTGGCGGCTGAAGCCATCACCGTGAGCCCCGGCGCGATTGGTGCGACGCAGATCAATTCGACGCAAGTGCAGGCGCGGGTTTCTTCGAGCTGTCCTAGCGGCCAAAGCATTCGCGTGGTCAATGCCAATGGCAGCGTGACCTGTGAGTCGTCGAGTTCTGGACCCATCGGACCCACTGGGCCTGAGGGTCCTACCGGTCCTGCCGGGCCAGCAGGCGCGACGGGAAACACGGGTCCTGCCGGACCAGCAGGCGCGATAGG
>JANNWF010000435.1:0-9478 GCA_031408455.1 Pseudoxanthomonas sp.
CGGCATGTCGTCATTGACGATTTGCAGCACCGTATGCGAACTCTCCCAGCCGCATTCATCAACGCCAGGGTTGAACAATCTGACTTTCGGCGTATCGCTGCGGCGTTCGCGCAAAAAGTCGAGCACGCCTGCCAACATGCCGGCCCAATCGGCTGCGCTGCGACTGCGGAAATCGTCTTCGGGAATGCGCCGGCAAAACACTTCCGCCAACAAACGCGCGTCTTTCAAACGTGGCGGCGGCAAGCGCCCTTTCAGCGCCTCCAGCACGTCAAACAGCGGAGAGCGCGGATCGTTCGGGGCGGTGTTCATGGCGGTGGCGTGAGGACGGCGTGGAAGTGGCGCGAAGTCTAGCGCCGGCTTGGTGCAACAGCCACCGAAAAACGCACTGCCAAGCCATTTACTGCACTCCTATTGCGCAACCAGTCAGCAACGCTATGTGGTTAAACGAGACTGACGGTGACTCATGCGCCGCCTCGGTAGCGACAACCCAACCGGGCTGTCACTGGCCTGAATCCGGCGGCACGATGGGCTTAGCGCAATCCCGTCTCGTTACGACCAATCACCAAGCGCTGAATCTCACTAGTGCCCTCATAGATCTCGGTGATCTTGGCGTCGCGGAAATAGCGCTCAAGCGGCATTTCTTTCGAATACCCCATGCCACCGTGAATCTGCACGGCTTGGTGGGTGATCCACATGGCGGCTTCCGAAGCGGTGAGTTTGGCGACGGCGGCTTCGGTGCTGAACCGGCCGCCGTTCTTCTCGGTTTCACCTTTGACCCAGGCCGCGCGCAGGGTCAGCAGGGTGGCTGCATCGAGCTTGCACTTCATGTCGGCGATCTTGGCTTGGGTCATCTGAAACGCGCCAATCGGTTGACCGAAGGCTTTGCGCTCACGCACAAACACCAAGCAGGCTTCGTAGGCGGCGCGCGCGAGGCCAACTGCTTGCGACGCGATACCAATGCGGCCGGCATCCAACACTCCCATCGCGATCTTGAAGCCTTGGCCTTCTTCGCCGAGCACGTCCTCGGCATCGACCACAAAATCCTCGAACTCGATCTCGCAGGTCGCTGAGGCGCGAATGCCGAGTTTGGGCTCGGTCTTGCCGCGCCGGAAGCCAGGCTTGGTGGTATCGATCATGAAGGCGCTGATGCCACGCGCGCCCTTCTCAGCATCGCTGACGGCAAACAGGACGATGTATCTGGCGACGGGACCCGAGGTGATCCAGCTCTTCTTGCCATTGATCACAAAGCTGCCGTCCGCCTGCTTGGAAGCGCGACAGCGCATCGCTGTCGCATCGGAACCGGATTGCGGCTCAGTCAGCGCGAAGGCGCCAATTTCTTTGCCCTCAGCAATTGCGCGCACGTACTTTTGTTTCTGCGCCTCCGAGCCAAACTTTAAAATACCATTGCAAAACAGCGAGTTATTGACTGAAACAATGGTCGAGTGCGCGCAATCGGCATGCGCGATCTCGATCATTGCCAGCACGTAGCTGATCGGGTCCATGCCAGCACCGCCGTATTCGGACGGCACCTCGATGCCCATCAAACCGTTCTCGCCCAAGGTGCGGATATTGGCCAAGGGAAACTCGCCGGTCTGATCGTGGTGCTCGGCACTCGGCGCAATTTTCTCCTGCGCGATGCGCCGGGCCACGGCCTGAATCATCAACTGCTCTTCGGAAAACGAAAAATCCACGGCGGGCACCTTGTTTGAGATCAGCGGCGCAGTTTACAGACTGGGCGCTGGGCTGGCCTAGGCTCAGCCTGCATATCGCAATCCTGCCTCACCAAGCAGCAAACCGGGCGAAGGGCGAGACAGAGCTTTTCAGCCATGTCGCATCTCGCAATTTGTGCGCTACGAATCCAAGTGCGCTTGTGCCCGGTTGACGCCGAGTAACTTTCCACCCTGCCTGTTCCAAGCGCGGACCGGCATACTCCGCGCCTTCAATCCCCATTGGACGGCTTCATGCACCCGATTCGACTGCCTCTGAGCTTGGCGCTGGCTGCGCTGCTGTTGTCTGCCTGTGGCGATCAACCCGCCGATGTAGCGGCTCCTCCCAGTCAGCCAAGTGCAGAAGTCAGCACGCAGTCGGGCGAAGCGGTGCTGCCTGCGCCGCCGGTCGCCAAGCAAGTGCCCTACACAGTCACCGCGCCGCACGGTGCGGCCCGTCAGGACGAGTACTACTGGCTGCGCGACGACAGCCGCAAGAATCCCGACATGCTGGCGCACCTGACCGCAGAGAACCAATACACCGATGCGGTGATACGGCCATTGGCCGCGCTCAAGGAAAAGCTGTACACCGAGATCGTCGGTCGCATCAAACAGGACGACTCGACGGTGCCCTATCAGGACAAGGATTACTGGTACTACACGCGATTTGAAGATGGTCAGGACTATCCCATCCACGCCCGTCGCCGAGGCACGATGGAGGCCGCTGAAGAGATCATGTTGGACGTCAACCAATTGGCCGCGGGCAAGAGCTTCTATCAGATTGGTGCGCGCGTGATCAGCCCCAATCAGCAGCTCTTGTTGATTGCTGAAGACGAGATCGGCCGCCGCCAGTTTGTGCTCAAGGTGAAAAACCTGAGTACTGGCGAAATGCTGAAAGACAGCATCGCCGGCGCGTCTGCCAACGCGGTGTGGACCAACGACAACGCCAGCTTCTACTACATCGAGAATGACCCGGTCACCCTGTTGACCAAGCGCGTCAAGCGCCACATTCTGGGCACTGACTCGTCCAGCGACGCGCTGGTCTACGAGGAGGGCGACAACACGTTCTACATGGGCGTTTCGCGCACCCGCTCGGAGGATTACGTCTGCATCGATGTGCAAAGCACCGTGTCCAGCGAATCGCGTTGTACGTCTGCCGACAAACCCGGCGAGTTCCGCATATTGGCGCCGCGTCAGCGTGATTTCGAGTACGGCGCCGACCATCTCAATGACCGCTGGGTGATTCGTACCAACTGGAATGCAGCCAACTTCAAGTTGATGCAGGCGGCCAACGACGCCGTCTTTGATCGAGCCCAATGGACCGATCTGGTGGCGCACGACGACAGCGTGTTTATCAGCGAATTCGAGCTGTTCGATACTTTCTACGCGATTGCTGAGCGCTCAGACGGGCTTTCACGCTTGCGCATCATGCCAGCCAAGGGCGAGCCCTCCTACGTGCAGGCCGATGAACCTGCCTATGCGATGGACCTGGATGTCAATGCCCTGCCCAAGAGTCAGTCGCTGCGTTACCACTACAGTTCGTTAGCGACGCCGCACTCGACGTTTGAACTGAATATCGCCACCGGCGAGCGCAAGCTGCTCAAGGAAGAGCCCGTGCTCGGCGGATATGACAAGGCCAACTACGTGGTCGAGCGCACCTGGGCACCGGCGCGCGATGGCGTGACCAAGATTCCCGTCAGCGTGGTCTACCGCAAAGGCTTGGTAAAGGACGGCACCGCAGCGCTGTGGCAATACGGATACGGCAGCTACGGCGCCAACATGGAACCGGTGTTCAACCCGACCGTCGTCAACTTGCTGGATCGCGGCGTGGTCTACGCGGTGGCGCACATCCGTGGTGGTCAGGAGATGGGTCGCGCGTGGTACGAGAGCGGCAAGCTGATGAACAAGATCAACACCTTCACCGACTTCATCGACGTGACCGATCATCTAGTCAAGGAAGGCTTTGCAGCGAAAGGTCGGGTCGCCGCATCGGGCGGTTCAGCGGGTGGCTTGCTGATGGGCGCGGTCGCCAACATGGCGCCGGATCGCTACCAAGTGATCGTGAGCATGGTGCCGTTTGTGGATGTGGTGACCACCATGCTCGACGAAACCATACCGCTCACGACCAATGAGTTTGATGAGTGGGGCAACCCCAAGGACGTCGACGCTTACGCCTACATGCTGAGTTACTCGCCTTACGACCAACTCAAGGCGCAGGACTATCCAGCCATGTTTGTTGGCACCGGACTGTGGGATTCGCAGGTGCAGTATTACGAGCCAGCCAAATACGTCGCCCGTTTGCGAGCACTGAAGACCGACAGCCTGCCATTGGTCTTACGCACCAACATGGAAGCCGGTCATGGCGGCAAATCGGGCCGCTTGCAGCGCTACCACGAAACCGCCGAATGTCAGGCGTTCGCGTTGCAGCAGTTGGGGGTTTCGGAATAGTTGAATGGCGCTGCCGATGCTTGCCGCAAGAACATTGGCGGCAAAATATTGGGCGCCCATGATGGAGTGATCGCCGCAAAAGGTGCGGCTGGCGGACTCGTGGCCAACTCAGGTCAGTTCAGGGCGGATGCGAGGCGACGTGTCAGAGGGCGCCCGCCAAAGTTCTCAACTTTCGGTCGCGGGATCGGTCACGGGTAGGCGATGGTCGGATGCCGGCGAGTCCCACTCATCGGCTTGGCCGTCCCCACCTGCCGCATCCAACAAACGTTCTGGTAATCGCTTCGCCGGCGCTACACCCAAGGAACGCAGCAACTCGGTTTGCCGGATCAAATTGCCCTTGCCCTGAGAGAGCTTTGCTACGGCGGCGCGTTGTGACCTTTGCGCTTTTTCGAGGGCCTCACCGACATGCTCCAAATCAGCGACAAAGCCGACAAACTTGTCGAACAGCGTACCTGCCCGGTCGGCGATCAAGCGCGCGTTCTTGTTCTGCTGGTCGCTGCGCCAGATGTGAGCGACCAGTCGCAGGGTGGCTAACAAGTTGCTGGGGCCGACCAGCACGATGCGCTGCTTGAAAGCATCGTCGTAGAGTTGTGGGTCGGCGCGCAGAGCTTCCAGAAACGCCGCTTCGACGGGCACAAACATCAGCACCAGGTCGGGCGACTGCACGCCTTCGAGGCGGCTGTAGTCCTTGCTGCCCAGATCGCGTACATGTTTGCGCACCGCAGACAAGTGGCGCGCGAGGTGCACCTCGCGATCGCCGGGATCGTCGCTGTCACAAAAGCGCTGGTAGTCGAGCAAGGCGACCTTGGCATCAATCACGATGTCGCGACCCTCTGGCAACTTCAGCACCGCATCGGGGCGAAAGCGCTCGCCGTCGTCGTCGTGAAAGCTCTCTTGCGTCAGGTATTCCGCGCCCTTTTGCAGGCCAGCGGATTCCAGCAAGCGCTCGAGTTTGAGCTCGCCCCAATAGCCTTGCGTACGGTTGTCGGTGGTCAAGGCACGCGTCAGGCTGTGGGCTTCAGCGCCGAGTGTTTGATTGAGTCTTACCAGCTCGTCAATGCGCGATTGCAGTGCCACCCGGCTGCTGTTCTCCTTCTCGTACACATCACCCACCATCCGCCTGAACTCGCCCAACTGCTCGCGCAGTGGTGTCAACACCTGACCGAGCTGCTGCTCGCCCAGCTCATTCATTTTTTTGGCTTTGGCTTCGAGCAAGTCGGCGGCCAAGGTTTGAAACTCGAACTTCATGCGCTCACGAGCGTCGCGCAATTCCTGCAAGCGCGATTCGGCGGCGGCACGCTGCTCATCCAGCCGCGCGCCCAACTCGGCGCGGCTGGCATCAAGGCGATCTCGCTCGGCGCGCACGCCACGCAACTCGGTGGCTGAGGCCTGCAACTGCGCATCCAAAACAACGACGCGCTCAGCACGCGCCGCCAAATCGCTGCGCTGGTCCGAAAGTTGATCGGCGCGGGCTCGCAGCAGCACGAGTTCGGCTCCGCTGCGCTCAAGTTGCGAGTGCAGGGTGGTCTGCAGTGCTGCACTTGCATCCAGCTGCGCGAGCAATCGCGCCTGCTGCGGAGCGACTTCGGCCAGCGCGTGTTCACGCGCCTGTCGAAGCGCCGCGGGTTGGCGAAGCCCCACGATCAGCATGCCAAGTACCACTCCAACCACAAAGGCCAACAGCAGCCAACTCCAAACCAGTGTGTCCATCCACATCCCGCGTCGAGGAAGGCGCTGATGTTATCCGTTGCGCTGCATCGGAATCGGACTCCGCGAGCGTGATGGTACCAGCGGCGATAGCCGCTCCGAATCGATCACGCCGCCTTTAACGCCCAAGCCGAGCACCAGCCACCGGCGGCGACCGAAAAGCCAGCAAACAGGGTGCATCCGAGACGCGCGTCTCCGGCTGCTCCTTGTGCAAATTGGCAGTTATCGCAGCGACTGTTGGGCTTGAAGGATGGATGACTCAAGCCTGCAGTGGTCTCTACATAATTCAAGGCTTTTGCCGTCGCGTTTTCCAGGGTCAGCGGTGGCAGATCGCTGGCCATGGCGCGGCTTGCACCGAGCAAGGGCAGCAGCGGGGCGGCGGTCGTGATCAGTGCGATCTGGATGAATCGGCGGCGCGTATTCGAAGTGGTGGTCATGAAACTCTCCTTAGTATCGTTGCGCAGCATAGGCTGAGCAGCGTCAAGGTGGCTTGACCGACGTCAATTGAACGTTATGGCGCACCACTGTGGGCGATTGACCACGCTCGCAGTGCCGCCCTTGCGGCAGTCGCGGCCTGTTTGAGCGCTTGTGGGTCAGGCCAGTCGATTACCGATGCCTTCGCTTTCTGCTCCAGTTGTTGCGCAAGCGCGGCCAATTGCAGCGCACCAATGCCGGCCGCAGCGCCCTTTAGCGCGTGCGCCGCATGTTGGCGCTGCAATGGGCTCGCCTCAACTTCGCCGACGCATACTGGAAGCTGCTGCTGAACTGTGGCTTCAAACAAGTCAATCAGACGATCAAGGAATCCCGGACGAAATGCATCCAGGCTGGCGATCTCGGCTAGGCGCTCGTGATCCAAGCAAGGCGTGCTCATGGAAGGTCGAACGGTCTAGCCGGTGGTTCGGAGACAAGATCGAAGCAACATCCGTGAGCCGCTCGTCGACAGATCACTTACGCTGACTCCTGAATCCCTTCCGCCCCCACTCGTAACAACCGATAGCCGTGGTGATAGATCGCTGTCAGCTTCCAGCCACTTTCGCCGCCTAGTCCCAAGCGCTTACGCAACCGGCTGATATGGGTATCAACTGTCCGTGTATTGACCTCAGGGCCGATGCGCCACACCTGCCTCAGCAGTGTCTCGCGCCCGACGATGCGACCGCTGCGTTGAAACAGAAACCACAGCAGATCGTACTCACGCGAGGAGAGCTGCACCGGCTCCCCATGCAGCAACACATCGCGCTGCTCGGGACGAAAGCGGAATGGTGAAAAGTCCACTTCGGGTGGCGCATCAGAAAGACCGTTGCGCCGCAGGACTGCCTCGACACGTGCGACCAACTCCGCTTGCCGGGCCGGCTTGACCACGTAGTCATCGGCTCCCGCGTGCAAGGCCTCGACCACCCGCTCTTCTTCGCCGTGGCCGGTCAGAAAGATCACCGGCATGCGAGTGCTGGTTTCGGCCGCCCGCAAAGTGCGCAGAAAATCGATGCCACTCTCTCCCGGCAACTGCCAGTCGAGCAAAATCAGGTCAACATCGCCAACGCTGCGACGATTGAACTCGTGAGCGGAACCGAACGAGACCACACCAAAATTGGCGCGCTCCAAGGTTAGAGTGACCAATTCGCGGTGGATCGGGTCATCTTCAATCAAGCCGATATTGATCATTTTCGCCGAAGCTGTTCCAGAAGTTGGCGGGTGGTTGATTTTACAAACTTTAACTCTATCCGCTATTAGCCGCATCAGCCAACACTCTGTCTGTCCCGACGCAAAGCTCGCATCGGGTTCACCCGTCACCAGTCTCTCGCACGACGCGCATCCGCCCCGTGAGCATTTCGGGAACCTCGGAATGCTCGCGCTCGCATTAAACTATTGGAGGCAGAAGGACTGAATCAGGAGTGATGCCGTGGTGGGAAAGCATGTGTTTCTCATATTGTTGGCGTTGAGCGTCGCCTCCTTCTCACCAGATCCAGTCGCGCAGGTGCGCAAACAATGGCGTCCGGCTACGGCGGATGATGTCGCGCGACAACAGACACGCACTGGCGCGGAGGCCTTACCCCTCGTTCGCGACGCCGCTACCGGCAAACCCCAGCCACTCGGCCAGCAGGCCTACATTGACCCGCTGACCAACGAACTCGTTTCGGGGCCTTCGGCAGCCAGCCCCGCATTGCCGACAGCCGCCGCCGCGCCGGCACCCGACTTCACCTTGCAGCGCACGCAGGATGGATTCCTCTACATCAATACCAGCGAGTTTCGACACATCCAGACCGTGACTATCGGTGCCGGAAGCATGCTGAGTATGGAATGTTCGGTGCAGTCGCCATGGTCCAAGCCGACAAGCGAAGACCCTGCTGCAACCCAATGACATTCGGCCATTCAAACCCGTGGGAGTCGCCGCACTGAACGGAATGCGTTCAATGGCGCTTGTCGCGGTTGCAAGCTTCATGATTGTCGCTGCTGCGGCGTCATTCAACGCGCAAGCTGCGACAGTCACCTTGGTTCCTGGCACTGGTTTCGCCGATCCCACTGTGGTCGCGCCGGAGGGTGGCAACGCCGGAACGACGCTGGGTCAACAGCGCACCATCCTGTTCAACGCCGCGGCGAACGCGTGGGGCGTCGCCTTGACCAGCTCGCAAACGATCAAGGTCGCCGCCGCATTTGAAACGCTTCCGTGCGGACCGAGCTCGGGCACCTTAGGTTCGGCTGGAGCGACCACTGCATTTGTCCTGGAAGACGTGGAGGCCCCCCCGAACAGTCGATTTTTCCCCGTGGCATTGGCGGAGGCCCTGAGCGGACTGAATTTGAACGCGTCGGGGGCAGAAATCAGTGCCTCCTTCAATTCCCGCATCGATCTCAACGATACCGGCTGTTTGGGTAGCACGCGCTGGTATTACGGCCTGACCGGACCGGCACCCGCCAATAGCATTGCCCTCTACCCCACCGTGCTGCACGAAATTGGCCATGGGCTCGGTTTCGCGGCATTGATTTGCGAAAGCCCGAACGGCTGCGGTGCTGACGCGCCCTACGGCGGCTTCATATTCGGCATTCCCGATATCTGGGCGGATTTCCTGCGCGACAACAACATCAATGGTGCAGGCACCAACCTACGCTGGATCGACATGAGCAACGCCCAGCGCATCGTCTCGTTTACGCACGATCCTTTGCTGGTCTGGGACGGCATGTCGGTGACCGCGCGCCTCGGTACCTTTGGCCAAAGCGGCAATGCGCTCAACGAAGGCCGCATGCGCATGTTCGCGCCCAACCCATTTCAGGGCGGCTCCAGCGTCTCGCATTTCCACGAAGACGCGGCACCCAACTTGCTGATGGAGCCCATCGCCGACGCCAACGTATTCACCCAGACCGATCTGACCGATTGTCTGTTCGCCGACATCGGCTGGATCAACAGCCGCTGCCCCACGGTGATCAATTCGGCGCCGACGCTGAACGCCATCAGCAATCCCGCCCCAATCGCCCAGAACAGTGGCGCGCAACTGGTAAACCTTGCTGGCATCGGGGATGGCGATGCCACGGCGACACAGGCGCTGGCGGTGACTGCAAGTTCAGCCAACACCAGCCTGATTGCGAATCCGAGCGTGACCTATACCAGCCCGAACGCCACCGGCTCG
>JANNWF010000436.1:0-9434 GCA_031408455.1 Pseudoxanthomonas sp.
TGCGCGACGCCGGCTTCCGTCGCCATCGCATCGACAATGCGCAAATCCTTCAACAAGTGCGCGCACTTGAATCCCGGTGTGAACTCGCTGCGCAACATTGTGGCGCCACGTTTGTCGAGAAACCAGTTGGCCGCCGCACCGGCGCCGAGCGTCGGTAGCAAGCGCTCAGGGTCCAGACCCAGCGCTTCACCCAGCGCGAGTCCTTCGCACACGGCTTGACTGATTCCGGCCACCAATACTTGATTGACCGCCTTGGTTGATTGCCCGGCGCCGACATCGCCCATCAAGGTGATGCGTGCGGCATATGCTTCCAGAGCCGGCCGCACCTGTTCAAGGATCGATGCATCGCCACCGGCCATGATCGACAGTCGACCGTTGCGCGCGCCTTCGACGCCGCCTGACACCGGCGCATCGATAAAGCCGATTCCTTGCGCCGCCAATAACGCAGCCGCCTGTTGCGCAGTCGCGCGCGCTACCGTGGAGTGATCCACCACCACACTGCCGGGCCGCAGAACGGCGGCCAAGGCCGTTACGTTTTCCAGCACATCGGCATCGGCACTGACGCACAACATCAGCACATTGCAGTTGGCGAAATCGGCGGTGGTGGCGCCTGTCAAAACGTCCAGTTCAGTGGCCAAGGTCTCGGCCTTGGCCAAAGTCCGATTGCCAACCACGCGCAGCATTTCGCGGGCATGCAGATGGCGCGCCATCGGCTCGCCCATCGCGCCCAATCCGATCACGCCGACTCGCAGCGCACTCACGTGGTCGTTCATACCTGAGACTCATCAGCAAGGTAGGTGTAGCTGGTCAATCCAGCTTCCAGTGCCACGGCCAATCGCTCGGCCTCGTCCGCCGGCAAGTTCGCCGCCGTGACCATCGACCGATAGGTGTGCCGCAGATGGGCGAGGTCGTAGCCGACATAATCGAGCATCACGTCGGCGGTATCGCCGCGCCGCGAGGGTTCCAGACGATAACCATCGGCGGTCAAGCGCACGTTCAAGGCGTCGGTATCGCCGAACAGGTTGTGAATATCGCCGAGCGTGTCCTGATAGGCACCGACCATGAAGAAGCCGATCCGATAACTTTCTCCGGGCAGCGGCGCGTGCAGGGGCAAGGCGCTGTCGAGCTCGCCATTGTCGACATAGGTTGCGATCTGGCCGTCGGAGTCGCAGGTGAGATCCGCGATGATGCCGCGACGCAGCGGCTCCTCGTTGAGCCGCGCGATCGGCGCGATCGGAAACACTTGGTCGATCGCCCACACATCCGGCACGGACTCGAACACCGAGAAGTTGACGAAGTACTTGTCGACCAAGCGCTCGTTCAGCTCATCCAGCGTGCTGCGCTGGCTCTTTTCTGCCGCTGACAATCGCTCACGCACGCCGTGGGCGATCAAGTAATACAAGTCGTCAATCGCAGCGCGTTGGGCGAGATCAACTTGGCCCAGCGCATACAAGGATTGGCCTTCGAGCAGAAAGTGCTGCGCCTCGTGAAACAACTCCACCGCCGGCCGCGAATCCAGCGCGGCGTGGATCTCGCGCAGGTGCCGAATCGGGCTGGCTTCATCGCTGGCTTCGGCCGGAATGGCGCCGGCTGGCGCGCACTCGACTTCCGACACGTTAGCCACGAGGACGGCGTGATGCGCGGTCATCGCGCGGCCGGATTCGGTCAACAACCGTGGCGGCGTCAACCCATGCTCGACGCAGGCTTCCGCCAACGGTCCAACAATCGTGGCGGCGTATTGTTCAAGGCCGTAGTTGATCGAGCATGCGCTGCGCGAGCGCGTGCCTTCGTAGTCGACTCCCAGACCACCGCCGACATCCATGTAACGGATCGGACAGCCCAAACGGCTGACTTCGACCAGATAGCGGGTGGCCTCGCGCATGCCCGCCGCGAAATCGCGCACATTGGAAATCTGCGAGCCCATATGGAAGTGCAGTAACTCCAGACAGTCGGTCATGCCCTCGGCGCGCAGCGCCTCGATCAAGTCCAACAACTGCCGCGGCGAGAGGCCGAACTTGGCTTTGTCGCCGCCCGAGTTTTGCCATTTGCCGGTGCCAAGTGACGCCAGCCGCATGCGCACACCCAAGCCCGGACGCACGCCCAGCGCGCGCGCTTCTTCAACCACGGCGGCCAGTTCCGAGGCCTTCTCGATCACGATGTAAGTGCGCAAGCCCAGCCGCCGACCAATCAGCGCCAGCCGCACGTACTCGCGGTCCTTGTAGCCATTGCAGATGACCATCGCACCCGGCCGTGACAAGGCCAGCACAGCCATCAGCTCGGGCTTGGATCCCGCTTCCAGCCCAAAGCCTTCGGCATCGCCTTGCTTGGCCAATTCGCCAGCCACGCCCAGATGTTGATTGACCTTGATCGGATAGATGGCGGTGTAACCGCCGCTATAGCTGGCGTCGCGCATGGCGCCGGCAAACGCCGCCTGCAGGCGTTGCAGACGGTCACCCAGAATGTCGGAAAACCTCAGCAGCAGCGGCAATTTGAGCCCCTGCGCCAGCGCTGCATCGACGACCTCAGGCAAAACCACCGCGGGGCCTGCCGCGCGCGAGGGCTTGACCAACATGCGGCCAGCGGCATCGACGTCAAAGTAGCCTTCGCCCCAATACGGGATCGAATAGGTCTGGCGGGCGCGGTCTATGTCCCAGTCGCTCATGCGCATGGTCGCTCTTGGAGTTCGAGATGGGCCGGCAGTTTAACGGTTGCCATTGCTCGTGACGGCGGAAGCTGGGACACACGGCCGATGCCTGCTTTGCCAAATCGACCAACAAGCGGTCACAATTTGTAACTTTTTCACGGCCTGTGCACACCTCTATGTCCCTGCTTCGATCTGGCTTGCTACTGCTGCTTGCTATCGCGCCGGCCGCGCAGGGGGCCCCCGCAAGCGCGATTCCCAATGCCGAGGCTGACCTTGCTTGGCTCAACCGCTATCTGGAGTCGAACACCGCAAGCCGCAGCCCCTCGCGCCCGAGCAACGGTCCCGGCGTCCCGTTCGCAGAACTTCGGCAACGCATCGGCGCGCGGATGAAGGTGACCCTGTCTGATGGAGTAAGTCGCTTCGGCGTGCTTGTCGAAGCCAATGCCACGTCGGCAAAACTCAATGTCCGCGTGGGTGCGGGTGACTACCTGTTCGACTTCAAGCGCGAGCAAGTCGCCCAGATCGAGGAGCGCTGAGATGTTGGGTAGCTTCGGGTCAGCCGCGCTTTATTACGGTTTTGCCTTTTTGATGGTGATCTGGATGGTCGTCAAGATCGCCCGCGGCAGCGCATTGCTGGCGGTGGCGACCTTTTTCATTTGGCCGCTGGCGTTGATCAGCTTGATTCGCAATTGGAGCGACCCGGACACCGACATCCGAATTCCGTTTTTCGCCGGATTGCTCGCCCTCGTGCTCAGCGTGGTCATGGTCAGTCGTGGCGTCGATCGCGCCATCATCGAGACGGCCGCGTACTACAGCGATGAGGATCTGGAACTGATACAGCAGGAAAATCCCGAAATGCACGCGCTGATTATTGCCGAGCGCGAGCGGATCGTCGCCGAAGGTGGCTCGCTGGAAATGTCCGATGACAGCGACGAAGTCGACTATGGCGACGAGTATGGCGAAGACGTTGTCAGCGAAACCGACACCGCTCAACCCGCTCGGCCGGCGGCGAGCACGTCGAGCCCGACAGCGGGGGCGAGCGCTTCCTCGGCCACGGTGGCTGCGCCAGCCAATGCTGCCCTCACTGAAGATCCGCTGCTCGCCCTGCCTGCGGCAGCTGCCGGATTGTCCTATCTGTACGCCAGCGTCAAATGGCCGACCGCTGGCGTCAGCATCGATCTACCACCGCGATTTCGCTTCTTGCCGGAGCAAAGACTGGGTCGACTGGCGACCTTGCGCAGCCAGCCGCGCCTGCCGGGCAGCCTTGGCTGGATCGTCCATGAGAGCGTCGACCTTGCACAGCCCGACGCGTGGGTGTTGGAGGTGCGCTATTTGAATGTCGGCCATACGCCGCTTGGCCTTGATGAAGACGCCTTCAAAGCCAAGCTCGGTGAGCTGTCCGGAGTTCAGCAGCGAGGGCGAGGCGGTCGTCGGCTGGGTGAGGGCAGCTTTGCGCCGCAATGGGACGGGGATCGCGGCGTACTGACATGGTCTCTGGCTGATGACGACGGCCGTTTCGAACATCGTGCTGCCTTGCCGCTGCAACGCGGCGTGTTGTTCTTCGTGGTGCGTGGGCTCAGCGAGGATCAACGCGAATTGGGGTTGCGCTTGACCCGGCTGATGGCCAATCGAGTGCAGGTGCCACGGCCTGAACAGTGGCGACCGCTGGCATTGAAGGATGTTCCAGTCTCGGGCACCAGCCTCGTCGAGTGGGTGGGCGGCGAAGCATTGGAGAGCCAGTAGCGGTCCGGCTGGAGGTGCCGCCTGCGCCGCAAACCCTGTGCGCGGCGCCCGATTGGGTACAATCGCGGCCCCCGCCCGCACCGGAATGCCCGCATGTCTGCGACACCGACCTGGTACCACGAAGCCTTCGAGCCCTCTGGCTCAGCGGTTGGCTTTCGGGTCACTGGCCAGCTACACGAAGAACAGTCGGCATTCCAGAAGTTGGAAATCTGGGACACCACCGATTGGGGCAAGTTGATGGTGATCGACGGCTGCATCATGTTGACCAGCCGCGACAATTTTCTTTACCACGAGATGATGGCGCACCCGGCGCTGTTCACCCACAGCAACCCGAAGCGGGTGGTGGTGATCGGCGGTGGTGACTGCGGCACCTTGCGCGAGGTGCTGCGCCATCGCGAAGTCGAGTCGGCGGTGCAGGTGGAGATCGACGAGCGCGTCACCCGCCTGGCCGAGCAGTATTTCCCCGAACTCTGCGAAGGCAACAGCGATCCGCGCGCGCAGTTGTTGTTTGATGATGGCATCGCCTACATGCGCAACGCGGCGCATGACTCGCTGGACGTGGTGATCGTCGATTCGACCGATCCGGTTGGCCCGGCGGAAGGGCTGTTCAACGAGGCGTTCTATCAAAGCTGCCTGCGCGCGCTGCGTCCCGGCGGCATCCTGGTGCAGCAGTCGGAGTCGCCGCTGGTGCATCTGCCGCTGATCCGGGCGATGCGCCAACACATGCGTCAGGCCGGGTTTGCTGCCGTCCGCACCATGGGTTTTCCGCAGCCCTGTTACCCCACCGGTTGGTGGAGCTGCACGTTGGCGCGCAAAGGTGCAGACCTATCGGGCTTTCGCGAACGCGGCGCGCAGTCCAAATTGTTTGCGACTCGCTACTACAGCGCCGAGATTCACCGCGCCGCGATGGTGCTGCCGGAGTTTGTGCGCGAGGCGCTTGGCGAGGCCTGATCGTGCCTTGGCCGTAGTAGCGTCAGCGGGCGCGATGTTTGTGCTCGGTTGACGCATCGCTGCGCGCCTTCCGGCACGCCGTCAACAGCGCTGATCGACCGCGCTGGGAACACCCCTCTCACCCACCGGAAACACCGTGGAACTCGACCAGATATCCCAGTTCATCGGCAACCACCCGATTCTGAGCCTTGCCTTCATCGGCATCGGCGTGGCCCTGATTGCCAACGAAGTAAGCCGTTTCACCCGTGGCTACAAGGCCATCGCGCCAGCCGAATTGACTCGGCTAATCAATCGCGAAGATGCGCTGGTGATCGATGTCAGCCCGATCAACGACTTCGAGAAGGGCCACATTGTTGGCTCCAAACACGTGGCGCTGAGTCAATTCGACCCCGAGAATAAAATCTTGGCCAAGGTCAAAGAGCTGCCTGTCGCCATCGTCTGTCGCATCGGCACGCAGTCCGACCAAGCCGCCAAGCGTTTGGTCAAGGCCGGCTTCAAGAATGTGTATGCCTTGGATGGCGGCATCTCCGCTTGGCAACAGGCAGATTTGCCGTTGGCGAAAGGAAAGCAGTAGCGAGGGAGCAAGTTCCAGTTCCAGAAAGGCGAATAGCTCGCTCTTCTGCTCGTCTGGAACTGGAACTCGCTTTTCTGCTCCCAACGCTTGTCTGCGCCCCACTCCATCCCCATCTGCTCACATCCTGCATGAGTGGGATACTCCCGCTTCTGTTCATGCAACCCGCTTCAATTCAACCCACCTTTTTGTCTTAACTCTCAAGGAGACGCCGAAATGGCCGACGAAACTGCAAACGGCGCCGCCAGCGCACAACAGCCCACCGCACAGTTGGTGGTACAGAAAATCTATGTGAAAGACGCTTCGTTCGAAGCACCGAACGCGCCGCTGATCTTTCAGCAAGAGGGCCAGCCCAATCTGCAGCTCAACCTGAGCCAGAAGGTGGCGACCCTCAACGAGAACCTCTACGAAGTGGTGCTCAGCCTGACTCTGACCTGCACCCTGGCGGAGAAGAACGCCTATCTGGTGGAAGTGCAGCAGGCAGGCATTTTCGGCATCGTTGGTTTTGACCAAGCCAATCTGGAAGCCGTCTTGTCGACCTATTGCCCGAACGCACTGTTCCCGTATGCGCGGCAGATGATCAGCGACATGGTGCAAAACGGTGGCTTCCCGCCGTACCTGTTGCAGCCGATCAATTTCGAGCAGCTGTATGCCGAGCAGCTGCGCCGTCGTGCCGATCAAGTGAGCATGCCGATGACCACGCTGGAAGCCGGCAACGCCTGAGTCATGAGCGCTGTGCCCGCGCCGATGAAATCCGCGCTGGTACTGCCGCGTGTCGGCGTACTCGGCGCCGGCTCATGGGGCACGGCGCTGGCCTCCTTGTGCGCGCGAAGCGGTCACCCCACGACCTTGTGGGGTCGACGCCCGCAGGACATGGCGGACATGGCGGCGCATAAGCGCAACCTGCGTTACCTGCCCGATCTCGACTTGCCGCCGGCGTTGAATTACAGCGCTGACCTAGCCACCACCGTCAGCGACGCCGATCTGTTGCTGGTAGTCGTGCCCAGTCACGCTTTCCCCGAAGTCGTCAGCGAGTTGGCTGCCTATCGACGCAGCGACGTCGGCTTGGCTTGGGCCACCAAAGGTTTCGAATTGGGTTCCGGCCGCTTTCTGCATGAAGTCGCCGAACAGACCTTGGGCGTCGAAGTACCGCTGGCAGTAGTCACCGGCCCCTCGTTTGCACGCGAAGTGACGCAAGGATTGCCGACTGCGGTCACTGTCCACTCGGAGTCGGCAGCGTTCGCCCAGCAAGTCGCCGACGTACTCCACGGCCCCACCTTCCGCGCTTACACCGGCGGCGATGTGATCGGTGCCGAACTCGGCGGCGCGATGAAAAACGTGTTGGCAGTTGCCACCGGCATCGCCGATGGCATGAATCTGGGACTCAACGCGCGCGCCGGCCTAATCACCCGCGGCTTGAACGAAATGCTGCGGTTGAATGTGGCGCTGGGCGGCAAGGCCGAAACCCTGATGGGCTTAGCCGGCTTGGGCGATCTGGTACTGACCTGCACCGGCGACCTGTCGCGCAATCGTCGCCTGGGTCTAGCCCTGGGCCGCGGCCAATCCATCGCCCAAGCGGTTGCTGAAATTGGACAAGCGGTGGAGTCGATCCAAACTGCCGACGAAGTGATGCGGCTGGCCAATCGCCACGGCATTGAACTGCCGATCAGTGAACTGGTGCAGCGCGTGCTGCACGAGGACATCACTCCCGCCGAAGGCCTGAAAATGCTGCAGGCGCGTGAGCAGAAGGCGGAGTACCCGGTGGGGTTGTTTGAGTGCCGCCAATAGGCGAAGCGTCGCTTGACACCCACTTTGGGGTGGCCTTGCCTTCGGTGACGCTGCGTCCCGGCCAAGACCGACCAAGCCTCGCTTGGGCCCCCGGATTCCGCTGTGCTGCATCCGGGCTACGCGAAAGATTTCACACCCGCCCATCACTCCCCGCAAACCCCAACTGCCGCCACGCTTCGAACACCACCACGGCGACGGCGTTGGACAGGTTGAGGCTGCGGTTGTTGGCACGCATGGGCAGCCGCAAACGCTGCGCTTCGGGTAACGAGGCCAACACCTCCGCGGGCAAGCCACGGGTTTCCGGGCCGAAGACGAAGGCGTCTTTGTCGGTATAGGCCGGCTGATCAAAGCGCGTCTGCCCGCGGGTGGAGAGAGCGAACAGCCGCGCGTCGATGAGTGTGGCCAAACAGGCATCCAGCGAGTCGTGGACGCGCAGTTCGGCGAACTCGTGGTAGTCGAGGCCGGCGCGCTTCATGCGGCTGTTGTCGAGCTCGAATCCCAATGGGCGGATCAGATGCAGCTGTGCGCCGGTATTGGCGCAGAGGCGAATGACGTTGCCGGTGTTGGGTGGAATCTCAGGCTGATAGAGGATGACGTGCATCCCCGAATTATCGCCTAGCGATCATGGCGACCACCCACCCCGCACTTCGAAAGTTCGAGCCGCCATGACCGCCAGCAAAGCAATGTACTTCCTAACCCCTCCCCAACCCGTCCGGCGCGACGCGCGCGCAGCCCTGCGCGGGCCTTATGCCCGCAAGCCGCAGGGCTTTGCCCCCGAACATCGGGGAGGGAGCTAAGCGCTCGCGTTGAATCGATCAATCCTGCGTATCGGCCTCCTTGGTCACGCGGCGGGTGACGATGACCCGCTCGCCATCGGCATCGCCGTCGTGGTCGCCCGCATGCGCACCGTGTTCGATACGCAGTTCGTCAACCATTTTCTGCAGTTTGGCGTCGTCGATCTCGCCGTCTGCACCAACGAGTTCGGCACCGACCAAGTCTTCGGTGATCACTTCCACGTCGCCACTGGCGGAGGCTCCGTCGGTACGCGTTTTCAGAACGATGACCTTGTGGCCGGCTTCGCCTGCGGCGGCGTCATCACCGTGCGCGAGCTTGATGATGCGCAGATGCTCGCCATGGGCGTGCGGCCCGTGCTCGCCATTGCTGGCCGGCATCCGCACTTCGGTACGCTTGCCGCCAATCTCGATGGTCAGGCCTTCGGCGGTGCGGGTGACGATGGCGGGCTTGCCTGAAGCAGCAACCAGTTGGCGGCTTTCGCCGACGGGGATTGAGTTCATCTCGACTTCGACAGCTTCTTCGACTCCATTGGCTAGGATTCGCACCTTGGCGATGTCGGAATCGGCAGATGCGGCGCTGCCGGTCATCGCCAGGGCGACGATGGCGGCGGCGATGACAGCAGCGAGGCGGTGTTTGATGGGCAACATGACGATGTCTCCAGAGTGAGTTAGGTGTGGCGAGCACGCTCTTGCAGGCCGCGTGCCAACGTCTTGGGTTGTGCTTTGCTGGTCCATCGGGCGGAGTTTTGACCCGCCAAACTCGTGGCATCGATCACCACCAACACTGGTCGGCGGGCCGAGGCCTGAGCTCTCCCCACATCTTCCCTCTACCGTTCAGCCTGTTGCAGCTATCGTGCGGCTAAAACAGTACGTGCATGACGCAGTTTTTTCCTCGGGGTATCGAAGCCTGAGGACCGCGCCATGCACGCCAGCCGCATTTTGC
>JANNWF010000437.1:0-6430 GCA_031408455.1 Pseudoxanthomonas sp.
CCATTGAGCCGCCGATCAGCCAAAGCACAAGCAAGCGCATGAAGCCCACGTGTCGCTCGACAGCCGTGCCGACTAAGAGCAAGCAGAACACGTCAGACAGCATGTGAGGTTGCTTGACATGGACAAGCTGCGCGGCGATCAGACGCCAAAGTTCGAGCTCACGGATGTACTTAAAGCGCAGACCGTAGCTCTCGAGTTCGACGATCCTGACTCTCCCGAGCCACGTTCCGCTGACTTCGATCGCGGCTTGAACGCTCACGGCGGCGGTTGCCGCGCAAAGTAGAATCGTGCACCAAGGAATGCGGCGCGACATCGCCGGCGCGGCGATGGGTTGCGAGTGGGTCATCAAACTCCCTTCGTAAGCATCGCTCCGCTGCTGAGGCAAGCAGAGCTGGTTGGAGGGGTGCATCCGCACGGTCGTGCTTCGGCCGGCCCTCGGGTCATTGATCCTCGCGTACGGGTATGGCTTTTTGCGGGCAGGTTTGAGTCTTCGTCGAGGCGGGCGTTGCCCAGCCGTCTCGTATTGGCCCGCGGCTGCTTAACGCGGCGGCAGGCGGCCGCGTAGTGGTCCTAACGGTTTAATCGTCCGCTCCTGGCCGGACCGCGTCTGATGGCATCGCTCAGCGACGGGCGTCGAACCACTCACATCGCATGTCGACGTCAGATGGCGGTGATCGACCCATTTCGGCCAGTCGAAATCGATTGGGGCTGCGCGCATCTCGCCCCAGGGCGTACAGCGGATCGCGTCTATCTCCTGAATAAGAAATGCGCCAAGCAATTGAAAACTAATGAAAGTGCAGCGGACTTCTAATCTGCAAGTCGACGGTTCGAATACGTCACGACCCACCACTGTTTAATGCAATAGGCTTGCCACACATACGAAAAAGCGGCCGCGAGGCAAACTGCGCTCGCGACCGCCGGATGGAACGGTGGAGCTTGGATCAGCCGCCTTGCTGCTTCATCGCTGACTCGGCATCCAGCACCGCGACGTCATAGGCGACCTTCGCGCGCTTCAGGCACTCGTCACGCTGTGGCACCACTTGCGGTGAATCGCAGAGTTCCTCGGCGATTTTCAGCTTGCCTTTGGCGTCGGTTACGGCGAGGTCGTAGACCGCTTGGGCGTTGTCTTCGTTGGCCTCACTGCGAACTTCGGCAACGTCTTCCATGCCTTCGGCAGCTGTCTCGCGGACTTCTTCCATGCTGCCGCCGTTATTGGCGTCGATGGCCGCGGTTGTCAGATCGTGCTGTGCCTCGGCGTTGGCTTTGCTGACGTCGGCATTGGATTCCGCGACGGTGGTGCGGACGTCACGTTTCTCGTCGGCGACATCCTTTGCATGTTCGGTCTGTGCTTCCTTGACGTCCTCCGCAGTTTCATTGCGGGATTCGGAACAAGCGCTGATTCCCAAGGCCGCCGCAAGTGCAAGCGAAAGCGGCAGCAAACGACGATTGAAATTGGTGTTCATGGTGTTCTCCTGAAGAAGGCGAGGCTTACATTCGCAGCCGCGCTCGGGGGTGGGTGAATTAGTTCTTGGCGTCTTCGGCTTTGTCTTGAATCACTTCGCCGGTTTTTTCGATGTCTTTGCCAGCGCCTTGCATCGTGTTGCACGCTGACAGCGTCAGCGCGGCGATGACGACCAGAAGCAAAAACTTGGAAATCTGGATAGAGCGGTTCATAGGTGACTCCTGAATCGTGGGTGAGTCCGTCCGTGCAGTAACGGCAGATCGGCTGGGTGCTATTGCGGGTAGAAGGAATGGCCTTACAACGATTCCTCGAACTTCTTGACCTGCGCTTCGGCGACATCTTTCTGGATGCCATAACGCTCTTGCACTTTGCCGATCAGGTAGTCGCGATGACCCTCCAGCTGGGCGAGATCATCGTCGGTCAGCTTGGCCCATTCAGTCTTCAGGCGGCCTTTGATCTGTTTCCACTTGCCTTCGATGCGGTCGCTGTTCATAGCGATGTTCCTTGCGGGTGGGATGGGTGAATGAACTGGTTGTGGTGTCGTTCCATCGCGCGCGAGACCTGCGGCGGCGATCAAATCAAATATGTGCCTGACTCAGAAGCTGCCTCACTCAAAACTTGCCTGCGTCAAAACTTGCCTGCGTCAAAACTTGCGTGTTGCGGCGGCAGCGGCGGTGATGACGCCACCAATTACCAGCAGCACATAGCCAAGCGAGCGCGACGGCGTTTTGTCAGTGGCGACGGTGACCGCTGAGTCACCAATACTGAAAAGGGTCTTGCTGTCGGGGTAGCTGACAACGCCCAGTGAGATGAGCGCGCCCACGATCAGCAGGAGGATTCCGATAACGATCGCGGTATTTTTCATTGCGAGGATTCCTTGTGTGAGATGGCGAATGAGAAGTTGCGGTCAGGTAGCCGAATGTTGTTGCTCAATCAGCAAGTTCTTGACTCAGCGTGGCGGCCAATACATGAACTCGTGGCTACCCTTTAGCAACTGTCGTGCCAATTCGGAAGGCACGCCATATTCATAAGTAAATCAATGATGTAAGAGAATTCCGCAGATGCAGGCTGGACGCCTGCTCGGCGATCACGGAAGGCAAGCTGCAAGGCTGATCGTGCGTTAGTGCACGACGAACGGGCGGCGCGAGCGGCGCTGCGGCGAGGCCACGGCAGGGCGCAATAGGCGCAGCGCATGGCGCCGCCAGCAGCGCGGTGACGCGAAAGCGCTTTCCAAGCGGAACACGCCTGATCGCAAAGGCTAAACTCTTCGAGTCGACGCTCCGAGAATTGCGCAATGCCCTGCGGCGTTTGCGCCCCACGCGTGTCTACTTACGTCGTAGCAGGGGCCGCCGCTTCGGGGCTGGTCAGGACGCGTTTGGCGCCTGGAAGTGCACCGTGAGTAGCGGGCCGTAACGCGGGCACGTCCAGCTCGCGCATCCGCGCCCGCAGGCGACCGAGTTCGGCGTGGGTTGCCACTCTGGCCAGCAGCTCATCCGCAACAAATGGTTTGGTGACGTAGTCGTCAGCGCCGGCGTCGAAGGCGCGACGCAGCAAATCACGCTCGTGGGTGGCGGTGAGAAAAATGACTGGGACGTGGACCCAAGCGGGCGAGCAGCGGATGCGGCTAAGCACCTCGAAGCCGCTCATTCCCGGCATGTGCACGTCCAGCAGGATCACGTCCGGCACGGCGGCGGCCAGACGCAGTAAGGCTTGTTCACCCGTGGCTGCTGGCATCACGTCAAAGCCGGCGTCGGTCAACACTCGGCCAAGTAAGCGCAGGTTGGGGTCCTGATCGTCAACGATCAGCGCCAGCGGCGGCACTTCTGGCCACGGCCACGGCCTCATTGGCTGTCGGCCGCGTGCACTGCCGACTGCACATGCTCATTTAACTGGTGCAATAGAGACTCCATTTGCAGTACATCGAAGCGTTCAACCGCGGCCAGCAGGCGGCGCGAGAAATAGCTGATTGCCGGAAAGCCGCCGCGGCTGCCAAGCACGGCCAGTTCATCGGCTAGTTTTCTGATTTCGGCCACCCTCAGCGTTGCTTGGATGTCGCCGAGTTCAAGCTCGACAATCCGTTGCAAACGGCCGATCGCTGCTTGCCGCGCCGCTGCTGCCACCGGCTCCAAGCGTTGCGAGATTGGCGCTGGGTTTTCTGTGTCGCTGCTGGTCTCAGGCGCGACCGAAGCGAGGACCCCCAACTGTTCGGCCATCGCGTGAAAAAGCACTTCTCGGGCCACAGGCTTGCGAATGTAGGCGTCAAAATCAGTGCCCACATCGCGCTCTTCGCGGCTCATGGAGGACGCGCTGACAGCGATGACTTTGAGGCGCTCAAGCCCTGGCGTTAAGCGGATGCGCCGAGTCGCTTCGCGGCCATCCAAAACCGGCATGCGCAGGTCCATCAAGATCAAGTCAGGTCGGTGTTCGCGTGCGACAGCAATGGCTTCTTCGCCGTTACTGGCAAACTCCACGTCGTGATCGCCTTCGGCCAAAAACGCGGCGAGCAGATCGCGATTCCAGGTAACGTCATCGACGATCAAGATACGGCTGGGATTGAGGCGGGCAAAGTTGATCGACTGCTCGTCTTCATCCAGCGGATGGGCCACTTCGCTGGATACTGGCACCTCGTGCAGGACGACGGTAAAGGTCGAGCCCGAGCCCTGCTCGCTTTGCAGAGAAATGTCGCCCTTCATCAGCGCCAGCAAGCGGCGCACGATTGCCAGCCCCAGGCCAGTGCCCTCGCGTGTATCGCCGTCACCCACCGCGCGATAAAACGGCTCAAACAATTCCGCTTGGCGATCACTGGCGATGCCAATGCCTTGATCGGTGATTGCAATGCTCAACTGACAGTGCTCCGGTATCGCCGGACCGCAGCGCGCGGCGGTTACTTGAATCACGCCGCGCTCGCTGTACTTCACCGCGTTGGAGAGCAAGTTCATTAGCACCTGCCGCAGTCGATGCGGATCCACTACCAGCGTGACCGGCAAGTCCGGTGATACCGCGAGGCGCAGCTGCAGCTGTTTTTGCGCGGCGGTTTCGGCGAACACGCTAATGGTCGATTCAAGCAGCTCTCGGATGTCGGTGGCTTGTGGGCTAAGCAGCAGCTTGCCAGCCTCGATCTTGGACAAATCAAGAATGTCGTTGATCAAGGCCAGCAGGGCGCGGCCGCTGGTCTGGATGGCCTTGATGTACTCGCGCGCCTCGGGCTCGATCTTGGTTTTGGCAAGCAATTGCGAGAAGCCGAATACGGCGTTCATTGGCGTGCGAATTTCGTGGCTCATGTTGGCCAGGAACTCGCTCTTCTCGCGGCCGATTCTTGCTGCTTGTTCGGCTTCGACCAAGGCAACGCGGCCAGCCGCGACCGCTTTTGATCCGCGCCGCAAGGAGGCCAAGGCAATGCCACCCACCACGAGGGCGAGCACGTTGACGAACAAGCTGGTGGTGGTGGTCTGGACGATGGTTTGGTCAAGTGTCTGCTGCCGACTGACTAGCAAATCGGCTTCCGACTGCGCCATGGCGGTGGCAATGGCAAAAATTTTCGCCATGAACAGAGCGCCGGTGCCTTCGCGCACGCGCGCCGCGATGGCTTGGGATGGTCCGTTCTCCAACACCTCGAAGCCACCGTCGAACCAATCGTTGCGCGCATTGATAGCGGTTTGTATGGCCGTCATCTTTGTCCGTTGCTCAGGATTGTCGAGCGTCAACGCAGCCAGTTGAGCGACTTGGTCCTCGAGCCTGTGGCGGGCTAGATGGTGATCGCGAAAAAAATCCGCACGCAGGCTGAGCAGGTAGCGCAGGCCGTGGGTCTCCACGTCTTGGCTTTCGGCCAACAGCGCCGCGATGTTCTTTTGCACATTCAAGGTGTGCGTCACCATCAAGATCGATTCACGCAGCGTGTTGGCGGTGGTCGCGCTGTAGATGGCGGCACCAATGCTGGCAATGCCAGCGAGCAGCAGCATGGCGTAATGAAAACGCGTGGACGCAATGCGCGGTGCAATCATCGGTTGGCCGGTGGTGGTTGCGCTCACAGGGAAAGTCGCCATCTGCGTCAACGCTTAGGCGTTCAAGGCAACGATAACGCCATTTAGCACAAGCGCGAACGAAACCCAGAAGAGCGTCGGTAACAACAGCCAGCCGGCGGTCGCGTTCACCTGCATGTTCAAGGAGATGCTGCCGATCAATACCAGCCACAAGAGGGAGATGGCAAGCAGAGCGAGTTGCGGCGAATGCAGGCCAAAGAACAGCGGCGTCCACGCCGCGTTGAGCGCAAGCTGAATGCCGAATACGACCAGCGCTTTAGTGCGCATCGAATCGGCTGGGCTTGCAATCACCAAGGCCAAGCTGCAAGCCATCATGATGTAGAGCGTCGTCCACACCGGCGCGAATAGCCACGCCGGTGGTTGCCACGTGGGTTTTATTAGCGCCTCGAACCACGCCCCAGGAGGAAACGCAGCGCCTGCTGCTGCCACTGCAAAGACGAGGGCAAAGGCAAGCAGCCATGGCGTTGCTCGCCGCATCGTGCTGCGGGGCTGGTGGGTGGTGGGCGCGGAATCAGGCATTGGAAAGCGGTTTCTAAGGGCGGAGGCCGGGTTGCACTGCCGGATGAACCAGAAATCGAAAGCAAGAATCGGGCCGGGGGTGGGTTTGGGTTGGGGGTGGGGTTGACTCGGGGTTTGCTCGGGATTCCGGCGAAGGCAGGAATTCACCTATTCGTCATTCCGGCGAACGCTGGAATCCAGCTTTCGTCGCTTCACTCGCCGTGAGTTGGCTTTCCGCACGGTTTCGTCTGCCTCAGCGGCAGCCGAGTCACTTTTCTTTGCTTCGCCAAAGAAAAGTAACCAAAAGAAAGGCGACCCGAGCATTGCGCGGCTACGCCGCTCCCTGCGCTGCTCGCCGGTCTCGGGCCGGCGCGACCGAACGAAGTGAAGGCGGCCGCGAAGCGGCGACCGCGCACATCCATGTGCTCAG
>JANNWF010000438.1:0-2529 GCA_031408455.1 Pseudoxanthomonas sp.
CAGCAGGGTGGCCCGGATCAGGCGGGCGGTGCTGGGCACGGTGTTGGACAGATCGGGCGATTGTGCTTGTGACATGGAGGACCTCATCAGGAAATCAAATAGCCGGTGAGCTGGTAACCGATCAGCACCGCCCGCCTGATCCGGGCCACCCTGCTGTCCATCGTGGTCGCCTCGTCGATCCTGATCACCACGGTGCTGCCGGCCGAGTACGGCATCGACCCCACCGGCATCGGTGCTCGACTGGGTCTGGATGCGCTGCAGCCGGGCGCGGATGCGGCTGCGCCCGAGCAGTCCACCGCGCCCACACCCGCGCCCACACCCGTGGCCGCCACCCCCGCCACGTCGATATCGGACTCGGACGCCAACGCCGCTCTGGCTGCCAAGGCAGAAGCAGCCTTCGGTGCCAACGCGGGTCAATCGCTGGATGCCGCAGCGTTTTCGGTCAGCGCAGGCAAACTGCGCAGCGACACCTTCTCGGTAACCCTCGATCCCGGCAAGGGCGCCGAGGTCAAGGCGGCTCTCAAGGCCGGTGACGGTCTGGTGTTCCGCTGGACCGCCAGCGCCGAGGTCGCGGTCGACATGCACGGCGAAGCGTCCGGTGCGAAAGGCACCTGGACAAGTTATGCCGTCGAATCCGCCCAATCCGAAGCCGCCGGCACTTTCGTTGCTACGTTCGAAGGCACCCATGGCTGGTACTGGCAGAACCGCGGCACCGAGCCCGTGACCGTCGATATCGCGGTCACCGGCTTCCAGCCCTCGCTGTACCGTCCATGAAATCGCACCGCCCCTGACATCCTGTTCCAGCACCGACTACCCGCGGCAACTGGTCGCCGCTATTCCCAAGGAGCTACACCATGCGCCTGCGTTTCCTGTCCCTGAGCACGTTGTTCGCCACCTCGCTGTTTGCCTTCAGCGCACACGCTCACGATCCGTCCTAGCACGCGCCGCTGCCGGCTGCGAAGGCCAAACCCACCACCTGCCAAGAACTGGCCGATACTCAGCGTTATTCTGCTGATCTGGCCGATGCGGCGCTGAAGACGCAGTGCGAAGCCGAGGCAAAGAAGGCGGAGCAAGCGAAGGCACAAAAGCAGGATTGAAGGTCGACCTGATGTGACGGAGCGCCATGCTCGCTGTCCTCCGCAACGCTACCTTTCGGCACCTTTTCCTTGCCCAGGTTGTCGCCCTGGTGGGCACTGGATTGCTGACCGTGGCCTTGGCGCTGCTGGCCTACGATCTGGCCGGCGATCAGGCCGGCGCGGTGCTCGGCACCGCGTTGGCCATCAAGATGTTGGTCTACGTGATCATGGCACCGCTGGTCGGCGCCACGGTTCCACCGGCGTGGCGCAAGTCGGTGCTCATCGGGCTTGACGTGATCCGCGCGGGCGTTGCCCTGATGCTGCCCTTCGTCTCCGAGATATGGCAGATCTATGTGCTGATCGCGATGCTGCAATCCGCGTCGGCCGGATTCACACCGCTGTTTCAGTCGCTGATTCCCGAGATTCTGACCGCGGAACGCGACTACACCCGCGCGCTGTCACTCTCGCGACTCGCCTACGATCTCGAAAGCCTGCTCAGTCCAGCCGTAGCGGCATTGCTGCTTACGGTCATCAGTTTTCACGGCCTGTTTGCTGGCACTGCATTGGGCTTCCTTGGTTCGGCCTTGTTGGTCCTCGCGGCACGTTTTCCTCCGGCCGCCGGGCGGGCCACAGGCAGCCCCTACGCCCGTGCTTCGCGCGGTATCGGCATTTTTCTGCGAACGCCGCGCCTGCGCGGCTTGCTGGCGCTGAACCTGTGCGCTGCTGCCGGTGCCGCGATGGTGTTCGTGAACACCATCGTCATCGTGCGTGGACCACTGGCCGGCGGCGATCGTGCAGTCGCTGCGGCGCTGGGAGCATTCGGCGCGGGCTCAATGGGTGTAGCGCTGGCCTTGCCATGGCTGCTGGATCGCGTCGCAGACCGACGGGTAATGCTGTTCTCCGCAGCGGCAATGGTCCTCGCCTTGGTCGCCACCACCATTGCGTGGTTTGCGCTGGACGGCGTCGTGGGCTGGTGGCTGGTAGTACCAGCGTGGGTAGCACTCGGCATGGCCTATGCGGGGCTGGTCACACCCGGCGGCAGACTACTGCGCCGTTCCGCCCCATCGGCGGATCTGCCGTTCCTGTTCGCCGCACAGTTTTCGCTCTCCCATGTGTGCTGGCTGGTCGCCTATCCGCTGGCTGGCTGGATGGGCGCGAGACTGGGGCTGGATGTCGCGCTGGCAATGCTCACCGTGCTGGCCACGATTGCCGCGGTCTCCTCGGCTTTGCTGTGGCGGACAGACGAGCAATGACCTTGGTGGCTCGCGGTTGCGCCACCAACATCCGTGGCCGGCCGGCGCTATTTCTAACCAATGATGTGATGCTTCGAATGTCTCCTTTCGGGCACGCGATTCTGACGTCGAGTCACTGGCCGTTCATGTTTAGGGTTGTGACACCTGCCCGCGAATTACGGCTGCGCTCCCCGGACTGCCGAGAGCTGAGGGCAGGTGTC
>JANNWF010000439.1:0-2680 GCA_031408455.1 Pseudoxanthomonas sp.
CCGCACAAGATTCTTACCGGCCGCCGCGACCGCATCCACACGGTCAAACAGAAGGATGGCTTGGCGCCCTTTCCGCGGCGCGAAGAAAGTGAGTTCGACACCTTTGGCGTCGGCCATTCCTCGACCTCGATATCTGCCGCACTCGGCATGGCCATTGCCCTCACACGGGCCGGCGATCCACGCAAAGTGGTCGCCGTCATCGGCGACGGTGCGATGACCGCTGGCATGGCTTATGAGGCGCTCAACCACGCCGGCGGCATGGACCCCGAGCCCAATTTGCTGGTGGTGCTCAACGACAACCGCATGTCGATCTCGGAAAACGTCGGTGGCATGACCAAGATGTTTGGGCGGATTACCGCCAGTCGCACCCTGAATGCGATGCGCGAAAGTGGCAAACGGCTGTTCGGCAACAAGCGTAAAGGTGCCGCGCGTTTTGTTCGTCGCTGGGAAGAACACTGGAAGGGCATGTTTGTGCCGTCCACCTTGTTCGAAGAAATGGGCTTCCACTACACCGGCCCCATTGATGGCCACGATGTTGCCGCGCTAGTTGCATCGCTGAAAACACTGAAGACCTTGAAGGGACCACAACTGCTGCACGTGATCACCACCAAGGGCAAAGGGTTTGATCTCGCCGAAGGCGATCAGATCGAGTACCACGCGGTGGGCCCGTTTGATCCCAGCGTCGGCATCGTCAAGAAAGCTGGCCCCAGCAAGCCGACCTACACGCAAGTGTTTGGCGACTGGCTGTGTGACATGGCGGCCGTCGATCCGCGCTTGCTGGCGATCACTCCCGCCATGCGCGAAGGCTCAGGCTTGGTTCGCTTCTCCAAGGAATATCCGAGCCGCTATTTCGATGTCGCGATTGCCGAACAACACGCGGTGACTTTGGCTGCCGGCATGGCCTGCGAAGGCAGCAAGCCGGTGGTCGCTATCTATTCCACCTTTTTGCAACGCGGCTTCGATCAGTTGGTCCACGACGTCGCGCTGCAGGATTTGGACGTGCTGTTTGCGATTGATCGTGCCGGCGTGGTCGGACCCGACGGCGCGACGCATGCTGGCAGTTTCGATCTCAGCTACTTGCGCTGCTTGCCAAACATGCTGGTGATGGCGCCCGCCGATGAACGCGAGTGTCGGCAAATGCTGAGCACCGGTTTTGCCCATCGTGGACCCGCGGCCGTGCGCTATCCGCGCGGTAGTGGCCCGGGTGTCGCCATCCCCAACACGCTGGAAGTCTTGCCGATTGGCAAGGCCGATGTGCGACGTCGTGGTCATAGCGTGGCCTTGCTGGCGTTCGGCCCCATGCTTGAAGTCGCACTCGCCGTCGGTGAGGAACTCGACGCCACGGTGATCAACATGCGTTTCATCAAGCCGCTGGATGCTGATTTGTTGCGCGAATTGGCGCGCACTCACGCCGCATTTGTGACGATTGAGGACAACGCCATTGCCGGTGGTGCAGGCAGCGGCGTGGCCGAGTTTTACGCCGGCGGTGGAATCGATGCACCGATGCTGCATCTAGGCTTGCCCGACCTGTGGCTGGAACACGCCAGCCGCGAACAGGTGCTGACAGAAGCCGGTCTCGACGCCGCCGGCATCAAGGCTTCCATCTTGAAGCGCTTTCCGCGTGAGCCGCAGCTCGCACCGCGCACGGCGGCCGGCTCACTATGATCAGCGTGCCGGTTTCATGGCTTAGTCGTGATGGCAGCGCCCGTTTGGATGGGGTGCTGGTGCAGGACGGCGGCAGTCTGCTGTTGCAGTACCAGACCCGCGACTGGCATCAAGGCGCGCAGCGTTCGACGGCGCGTGAACTCAAACTCAGTGCGGACAGCATCGTGCTCGTCAGCTATTCCGCCGGGCCGTTGTGGAGCTCGCCACGGATTGAGATTCAGTCATCCGACTTTGCCTCACTCGCGGCGCTGGATGCAGACCAATCCGGTCACCTGCGTTTTCGCGTGCGTGGCAGCCAGCGCGGCGCGGCCAAGAAGCTGGTACAGGAACTCAACTCAGCGCTGACCGAAGTGCGCTTCTCGCGCTGGACGCGTGACATGGATCGCTTGGCGCCGGCGCAGCCGAGCACTGATGAAGGCAAGCCGGGCGGGTAGTTGGGCTTGCAACATAGGGTCACCCCATAACTGCACTGGCGGTGGCACTTCCTCAGACTCAATCCACACGAATCGTCATTCCCGCGAAAGCGGGAATCCTGTGGCTTGGTGATCTGACAATGCTTGCAGAAGCACTGGATCCCCACCTTCGCGGGGATGACGCGCATTAGGGAAATGTCGTCGGCGTCTCAAACGTTGTGCAGAGCGTCGTGCTCTACGCTGCGGCAGAAATATGCGAGGTAGCATTGAACTTTGCTGTTTGATGCGCCCTCCAAGTCGTCCATGCCTGCTCACATCCCAGCTTCGAAATATTTCGCCCACGTGGCGTTGATGCTGCCAATAGCATCTATCGCTGCCCCGCTGGATAGCGGCCCTTTGCGTAGCGATCACCTCACCTCGCAGTTGGTCACGCAATCAACCGCAGCAGTCGCAGGCCAACCGCTGCGGCTCGGTCTGCGCCTGACTCACGACCCACATTGGCATACATACTGGCGCAATGCGGGTGACTCTGGCCTCGCCACCAAGATTGAGTTTGAGTTGCCGGCCGGCGTCACTGTTGGTGACATCGAATGGCCGGCACC
>JANNWF010000440.1:0-3487 GCA_031408455.1 Pseudoxanthomonas sp.
AACCTGGCGCGACAGGATCACGCCGTCCACGGGTGAACGCACTGTCGCTTTGGCGAGATTAGTACGGTCTGTGGACAGTTGTGCCGCAGCCGAACTGACGGCGGCTTTTGCGGCCGCCAGGTCCGCAACCGCGCGTTTGGACTCTGCGCGCGCCGTATCCAGTTCTGCCAGCGAAGGCACTTTCCCGGCCGACAGGCGATGAATCTCCTCAAAGCGCGCCAGCGAAGAACGTGCGAGTTCAACCGTGGCCTCGGCCTGCAGCACGCTGGCTTTCGCCTGCTCCAGCGCGGCGGCGCTGCGCAGGATCGCATCGTTGAGCTTTTCCGGGTCGAGCTGCGCGAGCGCCTGGTCCTTTTTGACTTTGTCATTGATGTCCACGAACACCGCGTCGATGAGCCCGGAGAGTTCCGATCCGACAGAGACTTCGTTGGTGGGCTCGAGATTTCCGGTAGCCGTCACATGCACCGTCATATCGGCACGTTGCAATTCCACCGTCGCATACTGCGGCGCCGCTGCACCGCCGTTGAAAATATAGGCCAGCACCAACAGCGCCAGCGCAACTGCGACTACTGCAATGCCCCAGCGCCTGATCTGCGACCGCTTGCCCGACGGAGGGAGGCCTAAAAATTCGTCGATGCCCTGCGTGGGTAGACTACTTTCTGCATCTGTCACTGGTTTACCTCTGGTCATAAACTGGCATTGGCAGGCCAGCCGCCGCCCAACGCCTTGAAAAGTTGGATTGCCGCGGTGGATCGGGCCGCGTTGGCCGATGCCCTGCTGTCCTGCACGGTCAGTACGCTGCGCTGTGTATCCAACAAGGTCTGGAAATCGACCGCACCACTGCGGTAGCGGATTTCGGCGAGTTGCAGACTGATCAGTGCAGACGCTTCCGCATCCAATAGCGCCGCCTCGCGTTCGCCCGCCGCTTTCGCCGACTGCAGCGCATTCTCCACATCGAGCAAAGCCGTCAGCACCGTACTGCGATAATTGGCGAGAGCGGTGTCAGCGCTGCCTTTTTGTTGCTCGATACGCGCCCGGATCTGCCCGCCCTGGAAAATGGGCGCCGTGACGCCCGCGACGAGGCTGCCAAGGGAGGCGTCGAACAGGTCAGCAATGGAGTCGCTGGCCGTGTCGATAGAGCCACTCAGGCGCAGGGCCGGATACAGGTCCGCCTCTGCCACTCCGATGCGAATCACCTCCGCTTCCAGGTTCCATTGCGCCGACAGTACGTCTGGCCGCCGCTGCAGCAGCTCCGCCGGCAGTCCCACATTGATGATTGCGGGTGGGGCCGGCATGGGGGCAAGGGGCGTGAGCAGGCCCTTACTGCTGCCGGGCGGCTTGCCGATAAGCACATCGATCGCGTGTATTGCAGTGGCGATATTCAGCCGCAGTACGGGCAGCGCTGCGGTGGTCTGCCCGACGGCGGTACGTGCCTGTTCAACCTCCAGGGCATTGCCCAAGCCGGCCTGGTTGCGCCACTCGGCGATGTGCAGGTTTTCGCGCTGGATATCGAGGTTGGCTTTTGCCAGTTCCAGGCGCAGCTGGGCGTCGCGCAGGTTAATATAATTGAGGGCGATATCCGCCGTGATCACGCGCTGCACATCGTACAGGCTCGCCGCGCTACCGCGCACGCCTGCTGCGGCGGCCTCGGCAGTGCCGCGCAGTTTACCAAAGATATCAGCCTCCCAGGAGGCATCGATGCCGACGCTGTAGGTCTCGCCGTCGAGGTAGACGCCGTCGACAATCTCCTGCCGGGAAAATGCGTCGATTTGATCCTGATCGGAGACGCTACCCCTGGCACTCACACCCGGCAACCGGGCACCTTGCGCGGCGTCCAATACCGCGCGTGCGGAGCGCAAGCGACCCTGGGCACCGGCGACGTTGTTATTTGCTGTCATCCCCTGTTCGATAAGGTGCGTTAACGTGGCGTCGCCAAACTGCGACCACCAGGACACCAAATCCGTGTCGTTGACAGCAGTCGATGCGGCATCATGCCACGCAGCAGGTATCGTCTCGGACTGTGCGCCGGAAACGATCTGCTGGGGCGATTCCAAGCCTGATGCGCACGCAGCGATCTGCACGATCATCACCGTCAGTAACAGCGTCCGCAGTACATTGCCCGGCCCATGGCGCGGTGGCGCATCGTCCCTGTAAGTGACTGCAAATATGAAAGATTCCAGCATAGTTCTTGGTGGCCTCGCTGTGTCGCAGAAAACGGCGATCTATGCATCACTGCCGGGTTTCTGTTCACAATTATACGGTTGCGATGCTGCTAAAAAGTTTCAATGCCGAAATATTGGGCGCGCAATTTTGTCGAACATGAAATATTTTCTGAGTATAAGAGGGATAAAAGCGCTATTGGGGGAATTTTTCTTTCAGCCTCCGGATACTCTGCATCGCGAATTCAACTTGCTAGTGCACCCCGTGTGCTGCTCAGTTCAGTGCCTGCAGGGTATCAGACAGGATAGCCATGCCGTCGTCGAGCAGGGCGTCGCTGGCGGTCAGCGGCACCAGGATGCGGATGACGTTGCCGTACACCCCGCACGACAGCAGGATCAGCCCGCGCTGCGCGGCTTCGGCGACGATGGCCTTGGCCAGGTCGGCATCGGGTTGGTGCACGTCGCCGGCCTTGAACAGCTCGATCGCCACCATCGCACCCAGGCCGCGCACGTCGCCAATGGCCGTATGCTTTGCGGCGAGCGCCTGCAACCCGGCCGTCAGGCGTTCGCCGACCGCGCGGCTGCGCTCGAGCAGCCTGTCCCTGTCGAACACGTCGAGCACCGCCAGCGCCGCGGCGCAGCCCAGCGGCGAGCCGGCATAGGTGCCACCCAGCCCGCCCGGCGCTGGCGCGTCCATGACTTCGGCGCGGCCGACCACGGCCGAGATCGGGAAACCACCGGCCAGGCTCTTGGCCATGGTCACGATGTCGGCTGCCACGCCCATCTGCTCCATCGCGAAGAAGGTGCCGGTGCGGCCCGCGCCGGTCTGCACCTCGTCAGCGATGAGCAGGATGCCGTACTGATCGCACAGCTTGCGCAGGCGCTGCATGAAGACCGGCGGCGCCACATAGAAGCCGCCTTCGCCCTGCACCGGCTCGATAATGATGGCGGCCACCTGCGTGGCCTCGATGTCGTTCTTGAAGATGCTCTCGATCGAGGCGATGGCCGCGTCGATGCTAACGCCGTGCAGCGCGTTCGGGAATTGCGCATGGAACACGCTGCCCGGGAAGGGCCCGAAGCCCAGTTTGTAGGGGGCCACCTTGCCGGTCAGGCCCAGCGTGAACATCGTGCGGCCGTGGTAGCCGCCGGTGAAGGCGATGATACCCGGGCGCTTGGTATAGGCGCGGGCGATCTTCACCGCGTTTTCCAGTGCCTCGGCGCCGCTGCTCAGCAGCAGCGTCTTTTTCGCAAAATCACCCGGCGCCAGCTGGTTGAGCCGCTCTGCCAGTTCAACATAGGGCTCGTAGGCCAGCACCTGGAAACAGGTG
>JANNWF010000441.1:0-1999 GCA_031408455.1 Pseudoxanthomonas sp.
CCCAACATGCCTTCAACCTTAGCCTCTTATTGGTCACTGACCAAGCCGCGCGTGGTCGCCCTGATCGTATTTACCGCGGTCATAGGCATGTTTCTCGCCGTGCCCGGCATGCCACCATGGTCGGCGCTGATTTTTGGCAGCTTGGGCATATGGCTGGCGGCGGCGTCTGCTGCCGCGATCAATCACTTGATCGACCAACGCATCGACGCGGTGATGGTGCGCACGGCACACCGTCCGTTGCCCACCGGCTCGCTTACCTCGCGACAAGTGCTGCTGTTTGCGGTGACCTTGGGCGTGGCCTCGATGTTGCTGCTGAGCCTGCTGGTCAATACGCTGGCCGCGTTGCTTACGTTTGCCTCGTTGATCGGCTACGCCATTGTCTACACCGGCTATCTCAAGCGCGCCACGCCGCAAAACATCGTCATCGGGGGCCTCGCCGGAGCGGCACCGCCGGCGCTGGGCTGGGTCGCAGTGACGGGCCATCTGCATCCGCACGCCTTGCTGTTGGTGCTGATCATCTTCGTGTGGACGCCGCCGCACTTCTGGGCGCTGGCCATCTTTCGCCGCGATGACTACGCCCGCGCGATGATCCCGATGCTGCCGGTCGTGTATGGAGTCGAGTACACCCGTTGGCACGTGCTGTTCTACACCGTGCTGCTTTGCATCGTCACCGTTTTGCCGTGGCTGACCGGCATGAGCGGTTTGTTTTACTTGGGCGGCGCTGCAGTGCTCGGCATCGGCTTTCTGTACTACGCAGTGCGCCTACTCAATCCGCCTGGCGAGCGCTTCGCGATGGAAGTGTTCAACTACTCGATCATCTACTTGATGGCGTTATTTGCCTTTCTGCTGGCGGATCACTACTTGCTGCCGTCGGAAGCCGTGGCTCAGCTCTTTGGTAGCAGCCGCTGAATCAGCTGCCCGACCTTGGGTAGCCTGATCAGGAATACCCTTTCATCCCTAGTCAGTACTCGTCCGCGCACCATCCAGAACGCCAAGGTCGCTGCCGCGGCGGCATAGAGCATCGCGGAGGCCGGGGCCATTCGCCATCGCGAGACAATGACGATCGGCTCGATGGCCTGCGCTGAAATCGCCAGCGCCGAAAAAACGACGATGACGGGCATTCCGATAGGCCACAACGCCGAAAGCAGTTGGCGGGCACTGAGACGCAGCGCGCGCATCAGCTGCATGGCAAACCAGACATTGGCAAGCACACAGGCGATGGCCGTGCCCAATGCGGCGCCTTCCTTGCCGTACACCTGGATCAGTGCCAAGGTCAGCGGCGCATTGCAGATCATCGCGATCAACGCTCGCCGGAGTTCCAACGAAGCACGGCCAATCGCTTGCGCACAGATGGACAACGGCAGCACCAGGAGGTTGGCGATCAAGGCAACCGTCAGCAGCATGAACACAGCTGCCGCGTGATAGCCAACCTGACCGACCCAAGCGAACAGCCCAATCGGCGCAACCGCAAGCGGTAGCAACAGGAAAAATCCAATCCCCACAATCGTGATGCGCAGCATTTGTACGGCGGGAGCAACCAAACTCTCGTCGCGAGCGTGCTGTCGCGTCCACACCGGGGTCAGTGCTGCAAAGGGGGCCTGCGGTAGTTGCCCCAACGCTTGTGCGGAGCGGCTGGCAACTTCGTAGTGGGACACTTCCGAGGGCGTCACCACGCCAGCGATGATGAGCTTGTCGAACTGGAACATGACAAAGGTGGCGAGGTCGCTGAGCTGAAGTGCGCTGCCATGGCGGAACATTGCCGCCATGAGTTTCACCTCGATTGCGCGCCTGCACATTTTCCAATGCACGCGACGCCGGGTCCAAACCGCAGCACTACCCTGTACCAGCAGCAGCGCAAATGTGTTGGCGAACAGCAGCAGATCCAGGCGTTCAGTAAGCAAGGCGACTGGCCAGGTCAACAAGGCGCTCGTCAACGACTGCGCAACCGAGGTGACCGCGAAGGCGCGCATGCGGCCAGAGGACTGCATCAGTGAGTTCG
>JANNWF010000442.1:0-15542 GCA_031408455.1 Pseudoxanthomonas sp.
AAAGCACAAGGCCTTCTTCGGCGTCGCGCTCGGCGGCGACCGCCTGCTGCACCGCCAGTCCACAGGCGGCCGCGCGCAGTACCGCCTCGCGCCGGCTGGCAGCGTCGTCCGCCATTTCGCCAGGCTCGGTGAAGTGCACCACCAGCGCATCGCCGGCGAACTTCAGAACGTCGCCGCCGTGGGCGACGATGACCTCGATCAGGCTACCGAAGTAGGCATTGAGTCGACGCACCAACAGCTCGATCCCGGCGGGTCCGCGCGCGGCGAGGCGCTCGGTCAGCCTGGTGAAGCCGGAGATGTCAGCGAACATCAGGGCACCGTGCAGGGTGTCGACGCGTGCTTCCTGCAGTCCGCCGCCCAGCTCGGCCATGCGCTGCAGCACCACCATCGGCACATAGCTGGCCAGTGCCGCATCGGCGGCGACTTCTTGCATGGAAGCAGGAGCAACTTCAGACATCGTTCCCGCGCCGCAGCATCGTCGGACCAAGCTTAGGCTTTCGCTGGTGTAGCGTCGAGCGTGCAGCGGCGCTCACGTCACAACACACATACGCAAATTCTGGCGCAGCAAGAGTTCCCAATGGTTCCGCGCCCTCGAAGCCGCTCGCCTGCGCGTATGCGTCAGTCGATATGCGCATGACGTGCCCGGCGCGTCGCCCTACGCCACAGGAACCGCCAGAACAAGGCCAGCGGAAAGGCGACCACCAGCAGCGGGATGCAATAGGCGACGTACTCGATGGCGTCGATCATGCCGTCGAGGGCGGTATCGATTGACTCGGTGAATGCCTCCGAAAGCCGAGTGAAGCGCGCGGTTTCGTAGGGTGTGTCGAACTTCAGGGTCAGCAGGTTGGATTCGAGGCGGCGCGTTTGATTGGCGGCGTTGCGCTGTTGCCCTTGCAACTCCGCTTCGACGCTGGCCAGCTCACGGGCGATGGTCAGCATGTCGCTGACGGACAAGTCATCGCGGGCTTGAAACTGCATCAGTTTTTCGCGCTGCAGGGTGAGCCGATCCAGTTGGGCGCTGGTGTCGGCGACCGCCTCGGCCAAGTCTTCCGCGCGGGTCTCGCGTGATCCGAATTCACCGCCCTCACCTGCCAACGCGGTCAGCGGCTCGACCGCGGTCGGTAACAGGCGAACGGTCAACGCGCCGCGTGGATGATCGCCGGCGTTCTGCTCGACACTGAGCAAGCTGCAAGCACCGAAACGCTCGTCCAGACATGCCGCCCGAACGGCGTCCATGCGTGCGCCGAACCCTTCGCGAGGCAGGGTGATTTCAATACTGTGCTCGTAGGCGAGACTGCTACCGGGCTTGCCTTGCTCGCCGCTCAAGCTGGATGAGGAGTCGAGACCGCTCTTTTTCGCGCAACCGGCCAAAGCCACAATTAACAGCAAAATCAGCACAAATATCGGACGCATGGCGGTCGCTTTGCTCGATGGGAAGAAGGGTTCAGCCTAATTCCATGCAGATGCTCAAGACCGCCTTCGGTGCGCCCGCAAACCCGCGCATTCACCCAGCAGACAGGCATTCAGCATCAACGAAGTCAAGGAGGGCCGCGCTCCTGCGCGGCCGCTGTTGATGTGCCATCAGCACAAGAACGGCGCCGCAGGAGCGGCGCCCTCCAACAGCGGAGCCAGCAACCTGTCGGGTTAGCGAGAGGATCCGTCGCGCGTCCGCCGATACGGCCGGTACACCGGCTCCCACACCAGCGCATCAATGCGTTGCCGCACCGTGGCTTCATCGCAGGCATCGGCGACGCCATCGAGCTGCGCTTGGCGAGCGACTTCCACAGCGACCTGGATGGCGACGGCACGCAACTGGTCGACCGGCGGCAACAGGCGGGCGAAGGGATCGTGTTTGGCCGGCGACAGCTCGGCCAAGGCCTTACCCGCGGCCATGAACATGCTGTCGGTGACTCGACGCGCGTTGACCGCGAGCACGGCGAGACCGACTCCTGGAAAAATGTAGGAATTGTTGGTTTGGTTGACTGGCCGTTGCTGACCGTTCCACAGCACTGGCGGAAACGGACTGCCAGTGCCAATCAAGGCGCGACCATCGGTCCATTCGACAAGGTCATCGGGCTTGGCTTCGCTGCGCGAGGTGGGATTGGACAGCGGGAAAATGATCGGTCGCGATGTGTGTTGCGCCATCGTCCTGATCGCCGCCTCGGTGAACGCGCCGGCTTGGCCGGACACGCCGATCAAGGCCGTGGGCTTGGCGTTGTGCATCACGTCCAACAACTCGACCTTGCCTGGACTTTGCAGTTGCCAGTGGCTGACCGCCTGTTGGCTTTGCGCAAAAGCGGCACGATCGCCGCTGACCTCGCGCAAGCCGTGGGCAACCAGCCCCTTGCTATCGAGCACGTAAAAACGCGCGCGCGCATCGGCATCGCTCAAGCCGGCCGCGCGCATCGCATTCACCAACAGGCCGGCAATACCGCTGCCCGCCGCGCCGGCACCGACGATGGCGATGCGTTGCTCGATCAAGGGCACACCGGTGACACTGATGGCCGTCATCAAAGTGCCGAAGGCCACCGCTGCGGTGCCTTGGATGTCGTCGTTAAAGGTGCACAAACGGTCGCGATAGCGCTCCAACAGTCGACCGGCATTGCTGCCGGCAAAGTCCTCCCATTGCAGCAACACGTTTGGAAAGCGCTCGGTGACCGCGGTGACAAACTCTTCCACAAAATCGTCGTACTCAGGCCCGCAGATACGCGGGTTGCGCCAGCCCACGTACAACGGATTGTCGAGGCGCTCCTGATTGTTGGTGCCGAGGTCCAGCATGATCGGCAGGGTGGCTTCGGGATGAATGCCGGCGCAGGCGGTGTACAGCGACAGCTTGCCAATCGAGATGCCCATGCCACCGGCACCTTGGTCGCCCAGCCCAAGAATGCGCTCGCCATCGCTAACCACGATCACGCGGACGCGATCAAAGCGCGAGTCCGACAAAATTTCGCGGATGCGATGCTTGTTCGGATAGCTCAAGAAAAGACCACGCGGCTTGCGCCAGATTTCCGAAAATCGCTGACAGCCCTCGCCGACCGTCGGCGTGTACACCAGCGGCAACAGCTCTTCGATGTTGCCTACCAGCAAGGCGTAGAACAGCGTCTCGTTGGCGTCCTGCAAATCACGCAAAAACGCATAGCGCTCGAAATCCGTAGCGAAGCTGCGCAGCACTTTCAGGCGCCGCGTGACTTGTTCTGTCAGCGTACCCACGTTGGGCGGCAACACCCCATGCAGACCAAACTCATGTCGCTCGGCCTCGGTAAATGCCGTGCCCTTGTTGAGCAAGGGCTGGTTGATCAGATCCACCCCATACAAATGGGTAGCGATGGTTGGCTCACCGCAGTCAGTCGCTTGCCCAGTCATGCTTGATCTCCCCCAAGATCGTAGTTGGTGCCGAAGTCTTGCGCACGATACGCCGTACGGCGGTGGGAGCGAAGGGTTTGGGTGTGGCGGTTGTGGGACCGCTGCGTTCCATCCCGCTACCGCAGGGAGTGCCGCCTAGCCCCGAGTTCCGTGTCCCGAGCGACCTTAGGTTGGGTCCCCTTGGTGGCGGCGGCGGTTCGCGAGCGCCAAATCGGGGTCGCCTTTCTTTTGGTTACTTCTCTCGCGGCGACACAAAAAAAGTGACTCGGCGGCCACTGCGGTCGACGAAACCGTGCGGAGATCCAACGTTTTGCGAGTGGAGCGCAAGCAAGTGGATTCCGGCATTCGCCGGAATGACGGCACGCTAATGAATTTCGGTGCTCGCCAGATCGACAAACTGCAAGTGCAAAAAAGCAAAAAAACGGGGCAGCCTAAGCCGCCCCGTCTTCTTCCCCAGCAATCGCTTCCTAGGCGACTAATCCAATCGCTTAGGAATACGCCGACTCGCCATGCGAGGCGATGTCCAAGCCTTCGCGTTCTTCTTCTTCGGTCACGCGCAAGCCAATCGTCACCTTGATGAGGAAGAAGGCAATCGCAGCCACGGCAGCTGACCAGACGATGGTGATACCAACCGCTTCGGCTTGAATCAGCACCTGCGTGGCGATCGAGTAGTCATCGCCCTTGACGCCACCGAGTGAGCCGGCCGAGAACACACCGGTCAGCAAGGCACCCAAGATGCCACCGACGCCATGCACGCCGAACACATCGAGGCTGTCATCGGCACCGAGCAGGCGCTTCAAGCCCGACACGCCCCAGAAGCACAGCACGCCAGCGGCCAAACCAATGAAGATCGCGCCCATCACGCCGACCGTACCGCAAGCCGGAGTGATCGCCACCAGGCCCGCGACCGCACCCGAGGCCGCACCCAACATCGAGGCTTTGCGGCGGAATAGCGCTTCCACCAGCGACCACGACAACACGGCAGCGGCGGTGGCCATCAAGGTGTTGATGAAGGCCAAGGCAGCACCGGCGGTCGCTTCCAAGTTGGAGCCGGCGTTGAAGCCAAACCAGCCCACCCACAACAGCGAGGCACCGACCATGGTGAGGGTCAAATTGTGCGGGGGCAGTTTCTCCTTGCCATAGCCCAAGCGCTTGCCGACGAAGTAGGCACCGACCAAGCCAGCGACACCCGCATTGATGTGGACTACAGTGCCGCCTGCGAAATCGATCGCGCCCAGCGCAAACAAGTAGCCAGGGCCGGCCCAGACCATGTGCGCGATCGGGATGTAGCAGAAGGTGAACCAGATCACCGAGAAGATCAGCACCGCGCTGAACTTCATCCGCTCAGCAAACGCGCCAACGATCAGGGCGCAGGTGATGCCAGCAAAGGTCGATTGGAAGGCCACGAAGATCAGCTCAGGTATCGATACGCCGGCGGTAAACGTGGCTGCTAACGAATCAATCGTGATGCCCTGTAGGAATAGCGCGTCGAAGGAGCCGAATATCTTGCCGCCGCCCACGAATGCCAAGCTATAGCCGTACACGGCCCACAACACGATGATGAGCGAGAACACGGTGAGCACCTGCATCAGCACCGACAGCATGTTTTTCGAGCGCACCAAACCCCCGTAAAACAGCGCCAGTCCCGGTACCGCCATCAGGGTGACCAGCAGGGTCGAAACCATCATCCAGGCGGTGTCGCCTTTGTCGACGGTGGGTGGTGGTGCTGCGGCTTCTGCGACCGGCTCCTCAGTCGGTGCGGGTTCGGCGACTGCGGCGACCGGTGCGACTTCGGCTGCCACGGTTTCAGTGGGTACCGCGTCAGTGATTTCCGGCTCAGCGCTGGCGGGTTCAGTGGTGGCAGCAGGTGGTGCCGCGGCGTCTTGCGCAAACACCAACGGTGCAGCGGCGGTCAGTCCGCAGGCGAGCAGCACCGCAAAGGCGGCGCGCCGGAACGATTTCGTTCGGAGGGTCATAACAGTTCCTTTTTGCGTGAAAGCCGGGAAAGTTCGGCTCTTACTCCCTCCCCGATGTTCGGGGAGGGCTGGGGAGGGGCTAGGTAGGCCAGCGCTGTTGACGGACATGGCGGCGAGCGTGCTTCGGCATTCGAGGTAGATCGTTGCCATGTCTGTCGGAAATCAAAGCGCGAAATCGTCTTGCTCGCCGGTGCGGATGCGCACCACGCGATCCAGCGGCAGCACGAAAATCTTGCCGTCGCCGACTTTATCGGTGCGCGAGGACTCGATGATCACCTCGATCACGCGATCCACCAGCGCCTCGTTGACGGCGGTTTCGATTTTGAGTTTCGGCAGAAAGTCCACCGCGTACTCGGCCCCGCGATACAACTCGGTGTGACCCTTCTGGCGGCCAAAGCCCTTGACCTCGGTAACGGTCAAGCCGGAGACACCTAGTTGCGCCAGCGCTTCGCGGACGTTGTCCAATTTGAAAGGACGGATGATGGCGATGATCAGTTTCATGGAGCTCCTCGCTGCGCAAAGAAGATGTGGAAACTTGAGTCCGCCCGTTACGCGAGCAAAAGCGTGCGGCCAAGTCCTCCCCCGCCGCTGCTCTTGCTGATTTCGTGCCAACCGCGGCCGCTCCGCTTGTTGTGCGTTGCAACAATGACTTGCGCTGATTTGGCGCAGATAGCCTGATCCCGCTTGCACCGGACTGGCTCGTTGTGTGCCATAGACGCACCATCGCAGTGCGATTGACGCTGCGCTGACGTCTGCCCAAATCCTGCCCGGTATGATTCGCGCAGCTTCGATGGCTGATTTTGCTTAGCTCAGCCATACCCAACGGAGCCGCTTGTACACACCACACACTGACTCCATATCGCCATCTGCTCGACATATGTCAACAGACCCCAACGCACTTCCTTAGCGTCCGTCATCCCCGCGAAGGCGGGGATCCAGTGGCTCCCGAAGGATAATCGGGTCACCACATTTCTGGATTCCCGCCTTCGTGGGAATGACGACTCGTGTTGATGAGGCCTAAGGAAGTGCCATTGTCAACAGACCCTACTTTGGAACATCCATGAACCTGCCCGCCGCCAGCGTCAGTCCGCACAGTTTTGACGCCACCGCCGCCACCTTCGAGCGTGAAGTGATGGCACGCTCGATGACCACGCCGGTGTTGATCGATTTCTGGGCGCCGTGGTGCGCACCTTGCAAACAGTTGAAGCCGGTGCTGGAAAAGCTGGCCGACGAGTTCAGTGGCGGCTTCGTGTTGGCCAAGGTCAATAGCGATGACGAAGGCCAACTGGCGGCAATGTTCGGCATTCGGTCGCTGCCCACGGTGATGCTGATGAAGGACGGCCAGCCCGTCGATGGCTTCATGGGCGCGCAGCCGGAGCCAGTGCTGCGGCAATTTTTGGCGCAACACGGCATCACGCCAGCTGCCAATGACGATGCAGAAGACCTACTGGCCGACGCGGTACCAGCGCCGAGCTTGGACGAGCAAATCGCCGACTTGCGTGAGCAGATAAAAGCCGACGCCGACAACGCCGAACTGCGTCTCGACCTCGCCCTGGCCTTGGCGCAAATCGGCGAAACCGACGAGACTGGCCAGCTGCTGGATGGCTTGCCCGCCAAGTTGGCCAGCGATGATCGGGTGCGCCGCGCCCGTGCCACCATGGGGTTTGCCAAGTTGCTACACGATTCGCCGCCAGCGGCGCTGTTGGCGCAGCGCCTGCACGGTGACGAGAATGACCACCAAGCCCGCCATCTACTGGGCGTGCATGCGCTGGTAGCGGGAGACCCCGAAGCTGCACTCGAATTGTTCATTGAGCTGCTTAGGCGGGATCGCACGTATGCCGACGGCATTGCCAAGCGCAGCTTGCTCGACGCCTTTGTCGTCATCGATGACGCCGACCTGGTCAGCCGCTTCCGCCGCAAGATGGCGACCTTGTTGTTCTGATGTCGCACGCGCCGACGCCATCGCGACGGCGCTCCGATGGAGATTCGGTACTCGACGCACTGGCATATCCATTCGCCAGCGATGCCCTGATCACCAATCTGGTGCTGACGCTGTCGCAAATCGTGGTGGGCTACGTGCCGTTCGTTGGGTTGTTCCTGCAGCTGGTGGTGTGGATGTCGGCCTATCGCTATGCGCTGGAGGTGATGACCGCAAGCGGCCAAGGCCGCCAAGATCCGCCGCAAGGATCGCAACTTACCGATACCCGCACCCAGCGCAGCCACCTGTGGATACACGCACTGGTAATTCTGGCGCTGGTGTTCGCGGCCAACCTGCTCGGCGCGTGGCCCGCCGTGCTGCTATTGATCGGCGTTTCATTGGCGCTGCCGGGCGCACTGTTGGCGTTGGCGGCGGCGCAGAACCTGCTGGCCGCGTTCAATCCCGCCGCGTGGTGGGCGGTGCTGCGCATCGTCGGTCCCGGCTATCTGCTGCTGTCGTTTGCGATTGCTATGACCTTGGCGTTGCAACTTGCCGGCGAGCGTATTTTCGGCGAGCTGAAGCCCGCAGTACTGGGCAACCTGTTGTATTACTTCAGCGTGCATGCCGCGTTGTTTGCAGCGTTCCGACTGATTGGCACCCGTTTGCACACACACGCAGATGCGTTGGGGTTGGAGCAGGCGAGCGTGACTCGGCCGATGTTGGCGCGCGAACGCGAGCAGCAGCAGGTGGCGCGCGAAGCCTTTGCTGCGGCGGAGATCGAAGACCCGGCGGCCAAAGCCGCCGCACTCGATCCGATCCTTCGTCGCGGCGGTGCCAGCGAGGAGCTGCATCGCGAATATCGACGCTGTCTGCGCGCCGCCGGCAACCTCGCCGGGCTGCGAAAACACGCCGAAGTGCGGATCTGTGAATTGCTGGTGCTCAAGCAAACCAAGCCAGCGCTGGCATTGGCGACCGAGGCCTTCGCCGATCACTCGGATCTGACCCTGCCCGATGCGGACTCCACTCGCGCTTTGGTGGATGCCGCGCAAGCCTCCGGCCAACTGCGTCTGGCTGCCGGCGCAGTAAGCAACTATCGGCATGACTTTCCACGCCGTTTAGATGGTCTGCCGTTGGCGATTCGCGCGGCACCACTTTTGGCCGATCACTTGAACGACTCCACCGCCGCCGAAGCCTTACTGGTTGCTGCGGCCGCGACCGCCGGAGCCGGCAGCGACGCCGTGGAGATCGAACGCTTGTTGTTACGTCTGCGCGCGGGCATCGCATTGGCGGCAACCAACACTGCAGACCCTTCTCCCCTCGGGAGAAGGTGGCGCAAAGCGCCGGATGAGGGTTCGAGTTCAAATTGAAGCATGACGCAAGATTCGTACCCTCATCCGCCCTACGGGCACCTTCTCCCAAGGGGAGAAGGGTTCAAGATGTGTTCTGGCTGATCTCCGATTGCAATCGGGCTTAGTTAGTCTCCATCAATTGCAATTGTTTGATTGCTTGGCCCATGTCTCCCCGCAAACTTCGCCTGCTCTTCAATTTCTGGCCACCCTTCCTATTCGCCGGCATCCGCATCGAAGCGGTCGCCGACGACTGGCGCTATGCCCGTGCGCGCTTAAAGCTGCGTTGGTACAACCGCAACTATGTCGGCACAGCGTTTGGCGGCAGCTTGTTTGCGCTCACGGATCCGTTCTGGATGATTCTGCTGATGGAATCGCTGGGTCGCGACTACGTGGTCTGGGACAAGGCCGCCGAGATCGACTTCATCGCGCCGGGCCGAACAGATGTGATCGCCGAGTTTCGGGTTGAGGACAGCGTGCTCGATGAATTGCGAGCCGCCAGCGCCGACGGCAGCAAGGTGCTGCGTTGGTTTAGCACCGACATCCGCAGCCTCGATGGCGAGCTCATCGCCCGAGTGCGCAAGCAAATTTACCTCCGGCGCAAGCGATCTAGGGTAGGTTGAGCGCTATACGCTCACCATTTCACGAACACCGCTTGCAAGGTTCGACGTATGCCCACTAAGCCGCAGCCACCACCCAGCCGCTATCGCCGGCGCGTGCTGCTATGGGGCGCCACCATTGGCGTGCTTGGCACCGCGTTATTGGTGGCTGCTTTGCTGACGATGATGTGGTTGGAGTCCTATTCCACCGAGAGCGAGCGCGCCGGCAATCTGGCCAACACCCTCGGCGAACGCACCGAAGCCATCTTGATCGACACCCGCGAGCTACTGGCTCGGCTCGATCAATTGCCGCCACCCACCTGTTCGCCCGCGCACTTGCAGGCCATGCAGGAGGCCGCCGTTACCCGCCCGCACTTGCGCGCGTTGGGCCATTGGCGCGCCAGCGAGCGCGTCTGTGGGGTGGGTTTTGTGGCTAGCGACGGGCTGCGACCGCCCAAAGCCGACCGCATTTACGACTCCGGCGTGATCGCCTGGTGGCCAGGCCCACATACCGAAGTCGGCGGTGTGCCGCTGTTCTTGATGCGCTTTGGCCAGCACGACGCGGCCATTGATCCACGCATGTTGATCGACGCCGCTGCCTTGCAAGATCGGCAAGCCGCGCTGTGGGTCGAGGGCTTGCGCATGGTGACGGTTCCTTCCGGCGCGGACCTTCCCGACCCGAAGACCCTGCCGCAAGGGCTGAATGTCGATAACCAAGGTCAGCGTTTGATCTCGCGGTTTTCGCACAACGCAGTGTTTCCGATCGACGTGGTCGCGGTCGAACCCTTGGCTCAGTTCTGGTCGCGGCAACGCTCACTGCTGGCGGTGGGCTGCGGCCTCGCCTTGGTCATGCTGGTGGGCTGGCTGGTCATGCTGCAGCGCTTGCTGAGTCGGCAACTCAGTCCGGAGACCGCATTGCGGCGGGCACTGCGCGATGGCCGCATCGTCGCTCACTATCAACCGGTGATCGAGTTCGCCAGCGGTCGCTGCGTCGGCGCCGAAGCGCTGGCGCGCTGGGAGCACGAAGATGGACATCTGATTGCCCCGGATTCGTTTCTGCCCTTGGCCGAGCAATGCGGCCTGACCGCCGCCATCACCCAGGCCATGCTCGAAGCCGTGCTCGACGATCTGCCGCGGCTGCTAGAGCGCGCACCCGCAACCACGATCAATCTCAATCTCGCGGCGTCCGATCTCGAAAACGACAACTTCGGCAAGGTTCTCGCCGAGGGCTTGCAACGAACCGGCCTGCCGTCGTCAGCGATCAAGCTGGAAATCACCGAGCGCGGCTTGGTCAACAGCGATATCGCACGCGGCCTGATCCGGCGCTTTCGCAGCAATGGCCATCAAGTGGCCGTCGACGACTTCGGCACCGGCTATTCCAGCCTGTCCTATTTGCAATCGTTTGAACTCGACATCCTGAAAATCGACAAGGCCTTCGTCGATGCCATCGGCACCGAAGCCGCCACCAGCCAGGTCATCAGCCACGTCATCGACATGGCGCACGCTTTGGGGCTGGATCTGGTTGCCGAGGGCGTGGAGACCGCCGAGCAAGCCGCGTGGTTGACCGAGCATGGCGTCGCTTATGGCCAAGGCTATTTATACAGCCGAGCACTGACGGCCGACGCGTTTCGCGAGTTCCTGCAAGCTAATGCGCAGGCAGTCCCGCCACAATCCTCATCAATTCGACACAGATCAAGCACGACTGCTTCCGGCACACTGGGCCTTCCTCAGGGCGATAAGCTGATTCCATGACGCAGTACAACTTTGGCTTTGCCCACGCGCTTGTCGCGACGTGGATGCTGATACTGCTGGCCGGCTGCGCGACGACGCCAGAGACTGACGCAACGGGAGTCAGCGGAACGCCGACCGCAACCACTCGGCCTGCTGACACCCGCACACCCACCGAAGCACCACCGGTGGCCGCCATCAATCCGATGTTGGTTGCCAGCACCGACTATGCAGCCCAGCACGAAAAACGACAGCTGGCCTTGGCCGGTACCCCGCAGGCACTGCCGGCCGCCGAGCAAGGCTATTATCTCGACGTGCTGTACGCGCAGTTGCGGCAAGTGCTCGGTGCACACGCCGAGGTGGAGCGTAGCGAGGGATCGATTCGTGTGGTGCTTCCGCCAACGGTGACATTTGAAGTGGCGAGTGCGAATTTGTCGCCAGCAGCCGAGACTGCCTTGAGTGCGATTCTCAGTCCGCTGCGCGACTACCAATCGCTAATGATCTCCGTGCACGGCCACACCGATTCCAGCGGCCCTCCCGAAGTCAATCAACGCCTGTCCGCGCAACGGGCACTGACCGTCGCCGAACATCTTCGCGCCCTGAACTTTCCAGCCAATCAACTGATGGCTATTGGCCATGGCGCCAGCCAGCCAAGCGCGGACAATTCCACCGCCGAAGGCCGGCAGATCAATCGGCGGGTCGAGCTGCTGCTAGAGGCAATCAGCAAAGCGGAATAGGGTTGCGCGGACATCTGACGCGCCATGGGCTAGCTCGGTCCTACAATTGCGCCTTTCCCCTGCGCCATGCAGTTCGGCGCGGCGTGACCCGTTGTTAGCTGCAACCCATCGAAGTCATCAGGCCCAACTCACGGCATGCCCCGCGAACTGCATATCCAGCGTTATTTGTTGACCGGCCTGCTGACGGTTTTTCCGATCTGGCTTACATGGATCGTGTTCGAGTTTGTGTTGCGGCAGCTATCGAAGCTAGGCGCGCCGGTGGTCGACGGGTTGGCGCAACTGGCACAAAGCCTACCGAACATATTTGGGTTTGTGCTCAACATCGAGTGGGTCAAGTTTCTGCTCGCGGCTTCGTTGACCATCGTCTTCCTCTACGTGCTGGGCTTGCTCGCCAATCGCGTGATCGGCATGCGCGCCTTGGCGTGGTTGGATTCGCTGATGGCGCGCATCCCCTTAGTGCAGACCATCTACGGCGGCACCAAGAAGCTGTTGGCAGCCCTGCAAACCCGTCCGGAGGGCGCGCAACGGGTGGTGTTGATCGACTTTCCGCATCGCGACATGAAGGCGGTGGGTTTTGTCACCCGCGTGATCAAGGACTCGATCACCGGCCGCGAGTTGGCGGCGGTGTATGTGCCGACCACACCCAACCCAACCTCGGGTTACCTGGAGATAGTGCCGGTCGAACAACTCACACCCACCGACTGGACGGTGGACCAAGCGATGGCCTTCATCATTTCCGGCGGCGCGGTATCGCCACCACAGGTTCCGTACACCCGCAGCGACGAGGTCAACGCGCCACCATGATCGCGACACTCTCCCGCCCGCAACGCCTGTTCGTCGTCCTCACTGGCTTCTTCATCGCCAACGCCTTGATCGCGGAACTGATCGGCGTGAAGATTTTTGCGCTGGAAGACACGCTGGGCTTGGCACCGCTGAATTGGAATCTGTTTGGACAAAGCGGCTCACTCAACTTCACCGTCGGCGTGTTGCTGTGGCCGGTGGTGTTTGTGATGACCGATGTCATCAACGAGTACTACGGACGGCGTGGTGTGCGCTTCATCAGTTGGCTGGCGGTGGGCCTGATCATCTACGCCTTCGCATTCGCGTATCTGGCCATTGGACTGGTGCCGGCCAGCTGGTGGGTAGGTGTGGCGAAGGAGCAAGGCGTGCCGGATTACCAAGCCGCGTTCGCGGCCATTTTTGGCCAAGGCATGTGGTCGATTGGCGGTTCGATCTGCGCCTTCCTGTTTGCTCAGCTCATCGATGTGTCGATCTTCCATCGCATTCGTCGCGCCACCGGCGAAGGTTTGGTCTGGTTGCGTGCCACCGGCTCGACCTTGGTCAGCCAGTTGGTCGACAGTTTCGTAGTGCTTTACATCGCCTTTGTGCTCGGGCCGCAGCAATGGAGCATCGACCTATTCCTCGCCATCGGCACGGTCAACTACAGCTATAAAGTGCTGGCCGCGTTCGCCTTGATTCCAGCGATTTATGCCCTCCGCTGGGGCGTCGCGCGGTACTTGGGGCAGCATGAAGCGCGTGAATTGCGGGAAGCGGCGGCATTGGGCTAACGCAGATATTGTCCGGGTGCCGTTGCCTAGTTCGGGATAAGTACCCGAGATTGATCGCCCACCGCTCGTCATCCCGGCGCACGCCTACCGCTCGTCATCCCGGCGACTGTGAGCGCAGCGAGCGAACAGCGAAGCTGGCCCGAAGGGCGAGCGCGCCGCGCGAGTAACGCCGGGATCCAGCGTTGGGGGCTTGCGGCAAGCCTTGTGGATTCCGGCGTGCGCCGGAATGACGATTCCGGGTGTTGATGGCCCAATCGTTTTTTCCGTAGCACCCGTTGGGGACTGTTCGGCCCTCTATAGTCGCAACATGCATTCCAACCGACCCAAACTGTGCTGACCTTCACCGGCGTGGCCGCAGCCGCCCTGCTTTGGCTTGGCCTGTTGTTTGCCGTTGCGGTATTCGGCGAACGTCGCGCGCCTTTGTTGGATCGCAGCGCCGGGGTGGTGTACGCGCTGTCGTTGGCGACCTACTGCACCTCGTGGACGTTCTACGGCACCGTCACTCAAGGCGTACGCAACAGCTGGTGGTTACCGCCTACATTTTTGGGGACCATCGCCCTGTATGTGTTGGCGCTGCCGATGCTGCAGCGACTGGTCGCGGTGGCAAAATCGGTCAACGCCACTTCGGTCGCCGACTTCATCGCCAGTCGCTGCGGCAAGAGCAGCGGCCTGGCGGCCTTGGTGACCTTTGTTGCCTTGGTCGGCATGGTTCCCTACATCGCCTTGCAATTGAAAGCGGTGGCGATGAGCTTTTCGACCTTGGTCGCCAGCGGCGAGCAACCGCCCGCGTGGCAGGACAGCGCGCTGTATGTGGCGCTGCTGATGGCGATGTTCGCGATGCTGTTTGGCACGCGCCGCACTGCTTCTGATGAAGGCAATCGCGGACTGGTGTTGGCGATGGCATTTGAGGCGGTGTTCAAGCTCACCGCCATGCTCGCGGTCGGTGGCTTCGTGGTGTTTGCCTTGTATGGCAGCCCGGCCGCGTTGCAGGCCGCGTGGGAAGCGCAAGCGCTGGGAGCCACCCCCTCCCGCCAACCCACTGCTTACGTCACCTTGGTCGCGCTCGGCGCGATGGCCATGTTGACCTTGCCGCATCAGTTTCACGTGGGCGTCGTTGAGTGCCGCGACGCTAGCCACCTGCGCCGCGCACGCTGGCTGTTCCCATTGTTTCTGCTGTTGATCAGCTTGCCGGTCTGGCCGCTGGCACGTGCTGGCCAGATAGAACTCGGCGCGCTTGGTTTGCCATCGGATCTATTTGTCCTCGGCTTGCCGTTGTTGCATCAGCAATATGCGCTTACCTTGCTCGCATTTCTGGGCGGCTTAAGCGCCGCGACTGGCATGGTCATTCTCGCTAGCCTGTCGCTAAGCATCATGCTTGGCAATCACTGGATCACGCCGTTACTGCTGCGCGGCGAATGGTCGACACACACTTGGTCTGCGCACAACGCTGCGCGGCCCGAGTGGGCGTTGCAGCGCTGGCTGAGTGACGTGCGTTGGCAACGCCGCGCCGGCATCGCGCTGGTTTTGGGACTGGGTTACGGCTACTCGCGCCTGCTGGGCGGGCTCGACGTCTTGGCCGACATCGGTGCGCAGTCGTTTTCGGCGCTGGCACAACTCACCCCCGCGGTGTTACTGGGAATCTGGAAGCCGCAATGGCCGGCCCGCGCGGTCGGCTCGGGACTGGTGGTCGGCTTTTGCATCTGGGCCTACATCCTGATCGCTCCACTGATGAGCGACGGCAGTGGCTGGGCATTGCACGGCCCGATGGGTGTGGTTTGGCTGGCTCCCACCGCGCTGTTTGGCATGCAGGATTGGGATCCCTTGTCACGCGCGGTGTGGGTGAGCCTGGCCGGCAACGTTGCTGTGCTCGCGCTGGTTGCCCGATTCGCGCCAGCGCGCACTCCGCATGCGGCAGGACAGCCGATGAGCGCCGAGGCTCTGCGCGCGGTCGCGGGGCGGTTCTTGAGTGATGACCGTTTGCAGCGCGTGTTCGTAGCGGACAACGAGCCAACTCAGAGCTTGGAAGATCGTGTTGGTCATGCACTCACCGCCGTGCTCGGCGCCGCGTCCACGCGCTTGTTGCTGGATGCCGCGAAGCGCGGCAGCGGGCGCCAATTGGATGAAGTGGCGACCTTGGTCGGTGAAGCCGCGCAAGCCGCTCGCTTCTCGCAAACCGTGTTGGAAGCTGCACTTGAAAACATGTCGCAAGGTATCAGCGTGGTCGATGCGCAACTGCGACTGGTGGCATGGAACCAACGCTATGCCGAACGCTTCGGCTTTCCGCCGGAGCTGTTCGAGACGCTGGCC
>JANNWF010000443.1:0-6303 GCA_031408455.1 Pseudoxanthomonas sp.
GTGCCGGGCGTGTTCATGCGGTGGCTGGCGGGCAGACCGAGTACGTCCTGTAGCGGGAACACGGCGACGTTGGCGACCGAGTTGCAACAGGCGCGGATCATCGCCCAGTGGATGTCGTGCTCGCCGGCGGCGAGATAGGTGCCGGCGTAGGCGCGTTCTCGTGGAGTGGCGGTGTCCCACCAGCCGCGCACGGTGTCGTTGTCGTGGGTGCCGGTGTAGGCGACGAAATTGGTGCTCCAGTTGTGCGGTAGAAACTCGTCGTTGGCGTCGGAGCCAAATCCGAATTGCAGAATCTTCATGCCAGGGAAATCGAAGCCATCGCGCAGCTCGACCACATCCGGCGTGATCAGTCCCAAGTCTTCAGCGACGATGGGTAATTCACCTAGCTGACGCAGAATCGCATCGAACAAAGCGCGACCCGGACCGGGAACCCACACGCCGTCCTCGGCGGTCGGGCAACTGGCGGGAATCTCATAATAGGCGGCAAAGCCACGGAAATGGTCGATGCGAAACACGTCGACTTGATGCAGCGCGCGACGCAGGCGGGCGGCCCACCACGCATAGTCTTCTGCCGCCATTTTGTCCCAGCGATACAGTGGATTTCCCCAACGCTGACCGGTTGGCGCCATCGAATCGGGTGGGCAACCCGCGACCACGGTCGGTTGGTAGGCCGCATCAAGAAAGTACAGGTCGGGGCGTGCCCAACAATCCGCGCTGTGGTGGGCGATGAAGATCGGCAAATCACCCATGATGGCTATGCCATGCGCATTGGCGTACTGCTTCAGCACTACCGCTTGGGTGTCAAAGCACCACTGTACGAAGGACCAAAAACGGATCTCCGCAGCGTGTTCTGCCCGCGCCGATTGCAGCGCCGAGGCGTCGCGATCACGCCAGTCGGCAGACCACTCCCACCACGGTTTGCCAGCGTGCGCGGTCTCCAATGCCATGAACAACGCATAGTCGTCCAACCAGTCGGTTTGTTCTCCACACCATTTGGAAAACTCGGCGAGCTGGATTGCATCCGCCTGCCGCTGAAAGCCCGCTTCCGCGAGCCTGAGCTGCGCCAATCGCCACGGCTCCACGTGGTAGAAATCGGCACGCTGGCGGGTGAATCCGCGCTCGGGCAATTGAGGCGCGGGCAGCCAACCGGCCGCGACCAAGGGCTCCAAGGCCACCATCAACGGACTGCCCGCAAAAGCCGATACGCTTTGATACGGCGAATTGCCAGGACCAATCGGATTGGTCGGCAACCACTGCCAGATGCGCTGGCCCGCACTCGCCAACCAGTCGACGAAACGATAGGCATCAGGCCCGAAATCGCCAATGCCATGCGGGCCCGGCAGCGAGGTGAGGTGCAGCAGAACGCCTGCGCTGCGCTGGTGGAGGTCAATCATGTGGTGGCTCGATCTTTGTGCTGACGATTGTTTGGGTAGATTCGGCATTGGTCTGGCTCAACGCCGGCAGGCTGCGCAACAGCAGTAACGAGCGAGCGGGAGCAAGCAACGACTGAGTCAGAGGGGAAGCATCCACGGCAATCGCCGCCGAGCTATCGAGCAACAGCTGCCAATCACCTCGGACCAAGCCCGTGCGAACCGGGTGAGCCTCGGGATTGAAGATCAACAGCAGCTGCGGCTGCCACTGCTTGGGCGACACGCGCTCGGGTGGCGCGTGCTCGGGCAGCGCCTGCTCAGGCGGAAAAAACTGGCAGCCGAAGGCCAGTTGGCTGCTTTCATTCCAGTCCTGAACCTGCATCGGTGTGCCGGCTGGACTGAGCCAGAGAATGGTCGCCTCGCCCGCCTTGCCAGGGTGATTGGAAAACCAGCGGTCGTGGCGGAGCAAGGGCTCGGAGCGACGCAGTCGAAGTAGCTCGGACACCAGTTGCAAGGTGTCGTGCTCGGCGGTTTCCCAGTCTATCCAGCCCAGCGGACTGTCCTGACAGTAGGCATTGTTGTTACCGCCCTGACTGTTGCCGAGTTCGTCACCGGCATACAGCATCGGTGTGCCCTGGGCCAACAACACAGTGGCCAGAAGCGCGCGACGAACGCGACGACGCGCGTCGACGATCAGTGGGTCGGCGCTGGGGCCTTCAAAACCAAAATTGGCGCAAATCTCGTTGTCGCGGCCGTCGCGATTCTGTTCGCCGTTGAAGTGGTTGTGCTTGCGCGAATAGCTGACCACATCGGCCAAGGTAAAGCCGTCATGCGCGCTGACGAAGTTGATGCTGGCACCGGGGCGACGACGGCCGTGATGAAACAGATCGCTGGACGCAGTGAAGCGGCGGGCAAACTCGCCGCGGGTGACGCCACGCTGCAACCAATAGCTGCGCGCGGCGTCGCGAAAGCGATCATTCCAATCGAGAAACCCCGCGGGAAAACGCCCAGCTTGATAGCCATCGGGTCCGCCGTCCCAAGGTTCGGCGATCAAGCGCGCATGCGCCAACGCTGGGTCCTGACGCAGCGCAACGAAAAACGCAGCGTCGGGATCAAAGCCATGCTTGCCGCGACCGAGCACCGGCGCCAAATCAAAACGAAAGCCATCGATGCCCATCACCTCGACCCAATAGCGCAGACAATCGAGCACGAACTGGGTCACCCGTGGGTGCGCCACACTCAGCGTATTGCCGCAATGACTGTAGTTCTCGCAGCGGCTGAGATCGTCGGCCTTCAGCCAATACCAACTGGCGTTGTCGAGACCGCGAAAACTGATCGTCGGCCCAGCTTCACTGCCCTCGGCGGTGTGATTGAACACAACATCGATCACGACCTCGAATCCATGCTCGTGCAGCGTCGCCACCATCTGCCGGAACTCTTCGCGAGTCGCCGTCGGATTGTCACGATGACTGCTCAAGCGCGGCTCGGCGCAAAAAAATCCCAGCGTGTTGTAGCCCCAATAATTGGCCAGCCCACGCTGGGTCAACAAGGGCTCATCGAGGCTGTAATGCACCGGCAAGAGCGACAGTGTGGTGACGCCCAGCTTCTTCAAATGTGCAATCGCCGCCGGATGCGCCAAACCGGCGTAGGTACCGCGCAGTGCCGCCGGCACACCGGGCAAGGTCTTGGTGAAGCCTTTGACGTGAACCTCGTAAATCACCACGTCCTTGGCAGCGTGATGCGGGCGATTGAGCGCGCCCGGTGCGGCCGAATCCGGCTCGGCGACGCGCGCCTTCAAGGCATGCAGCGCGTTGTCGCGGGCATCGAATGAGCGCGTGCCATCGGGATGCGCGAGGCTGTAGCCGTGATGCTCGTCGTACCAGACAAAGTGACCGATGATTTCGCGCGCGTAGGGATCCAACAGCAGCTTGTTGGCGTTGAAGCGGTGACCCGCATCGGGTGCGTAGGGGCCAAACGCGCGCAGTCCGTATACCAAGCCACTGCTCAAACCCGGCAGCAATCCGTGAAACACGCCATCGGATGGCCCAAACAAGCCATAGCGTTTGAGTTCGCGCACTCCGCCTGCGTCGAATACGCAGACTTCGATGCGCTCGGCGTGTTCGGAAAACACGGCGATATTGACGCCGCCGTCGACCACGTGTGCGCCGAACGGAAACGCCCGACCCGGCAACAATTGCAAGGGCAGGCTGACCGTCATGCGGGCACCAGAAACAGGGTCGCCAACGGTGGCAAATTCAGAGACAGCGAGTGCGCCCGCCCGTGCGCGGCGACCGGCTGAGTGGGCATCGGCGCGGGGCCATTGCCTAGATTGCTGCCACCGTAGAACTGTGAATCGGTATTCAAGGCCTCGCGCCAGTGGCCGCGGGAGCTTTCCCCGTTTAAACCAGGCACCCCAATCCGATAGTCATGCCGCGGTACTGGAGTGAAGTTGCAGACCACCAAGACGCAGCCGCCATTGCCGTCAAAGCGCGCCCACGCGAACACAGCATGCGCTTCGTCATTGGCCTCGATCCAATCAAACCCAGCGGCCTCACAATCCAAGCGATGCAAAGCCGGGGTGTCGCGATACAGTCGATTGAGATCAGCGATCAAGCGCTGCATGCCCGCGTGCCGCGGGTCAGCAAGCAATCCCCATGGCAAGGGCTGCTGATGATTCCACTCATCTGCTTGAGCGAACTCCTGACCCATGAACAACAATTTCTTGCCCGGATGCCCCCACATGAAGCCGTAATAGGCGCGCAAGTTGGCAAACCGCTGCCAATCGTCGCCCGGCATCTTGCCCAGCATCGAGCCCTTGCCGTGCACCACTTCATCGTGACTGATGGGCAGGATGAAGTTCTCGCTGAAGGCGTAGACCAAACCGAAGCGAAGCAACTCGTGATGCCAACGGCGATGCACCGGATCCTGCTGGATGTAACGCAGGGTGTCGTTCATCCAGCCCATATTCCACTTGTAGTGGAAGCCGAGACCGCCGGCATCGGTCGGCGTGCACACGCCGGGAAACGCGGTCGACTCTTCGGCCGCAGTGATGCTGCCCGGCGCCAAGGCACCGGCCTCGATATTGATCTGCTGCAGCAGCGAAATCGCCTCGAGATTTTCGCGGCCGCCATGCGCGTTCGGCAGCCACTGCCCCGGCTCACGCGAATAGTCGCGATACAACATGGACGCCACCGCATCGACGCGCAGCCCATCGATGCCGCGCTCAAACCAATACAGCGCACTACCAGCTAGAAAGCTGCGTACTTCGGTACGACCGAAGTTGTAGATCAGCGTATTCCAGTCGCGATGAAAGCCCTCGCGTGGATCGGCGTATTCGTACAGTGCGCTACCGTCGAATTGCGCCATGCCAAACGCGTCAGACGGAAAGTGCGCCGGCACCCAGTCAATCAACAGGCCCAGCCCGCGCGCGTGACAGGCATCGACGAAACGCTCGAAGCCGGCGATGTCACCAAAGCGTGCGCTAGGCGCATACATGCCCAGTGTCTGATAGCCCCATGAGCCGTCAAACGGATGCTCAGAAATCGGCATCAATTCGATATGAGTGAAGCCGAGACCGGCGGCGTAGTCGGGCAAGCTGTTGGCAAGCTGGTCCCAATCCGGAAACTCCGACTCACCCAAGCGCCTCCAACTCGCCGGATGCACCTCATAGATGCTAATCGGTGCCTGCCGCGCGTTGGCTGCTGCACGATCAGACGGCAAAGACCGGCAGGCCGGCAGCGCTGCCACTCGACTCGCATTGTGTGGCCGCAGTTGCGCACTGCGCGCATACGGATCGGCCTTCAGCGGCAACACATTGCCGGCGGCATCGACCAGCTCATATTTATACAGTTCGCCCTCGCCAATATGCGGGACAAAAATCTCCCACACGCCGGCCACATGACGCAGTCGCATGGCATGCCGACGGCCGTCCCAGCCATTGAATCCGCCGACCACGCTGACGCGTCGCGCATTCGGCGCCCATAGCGCAAAGCGCACGCCGTCGATGCCATTGATGTTCATCGGATGCGCGCCGAGCAATTCCCACGGCCGCGTTTGCCGACCCTCGTTCAGCGCCTGCAACTGGACATCCTGCAACTGCGGACCAAAGGCATACGCGTCGGCGTAATCAGCGGTCTCGCCGTTGCCCCAACACACGCGCAAGCGGTAGTCAAAGCGTTTGCGCCGACGTGGAATCGACGCCTCGAACACACCATCTTCGCGCCGTCGAATCAACGCCACAACCGACTGGCCACTTGCGCTGTCGATGACTGCAACCGCATCCGCACCCGGCAGCAAGGCACGCACCCACCAGCGGCCATCGACCTCATGCATGCCGAGCACGGCGAATGGATCGCCGTGCCGCGCTGCCAGCAGCGCATCGATAGCATTGGCTTCAAGCATTGGTGAGGCGCTTGGCAACAACGCGTTTGGCTACATCGCGCTTGGCTGCATCACGCTCCGCTTGAGCGCGCGCCACCGACCACACTTTTTCGGCGTACTCGGCCACCGTGCGATCAGTCGAAAAGCTGCCCATTCCAGCGATGTTGCGCAGGGCACATGCGGCCCACTTGGCAGGTGTGCGGAACAGCTGATCGACCTCGCCTTGCGTCTGCACATAGCTGGCGAAGTCAGCCAGCAAGAGGTAGCGATCATGCTTGAGCAGCGCGTCGATCAAGCCGCGATAACGATCCGGTTCGCCGCGGTTGAACATGCCGGACGCGATGCTGTCCAACACCCGTCGCAACAGCGGATTCTGCTGCGCGATCAGCGCCGGGTCGTAGCCCAGAGCTCGCAACTCGGTGACTTGCTCGGCGCGCAAGCCGAACACGAACATGTGCTCGACACCGATAGCTTCTGCCATCTCGATATTGGCGCCGTCCCAGGTGCCGATGGTGCACGCGCCGTTCATCGCGAACTTCATGTTGCCGGTGCC
>JANNWF010000444.1:0-9086 GCA_031408455.1 Pseudoxanthomonas sp.
GCAGGCGTGTCGCCAGATCGCGCGCGGCATGCAGGTTATGGCCCACGCCTAAGCGGAAAATGATCTCGCGATCCTGGCCATCGGCTAACTCAAACGCGACTTGAATCGCCGCACATGGATCCAGCGCCGCGCCAGTTTTGCCAGACAGTCGTGAGCGCGCCATTGCATCGGGGTTTTGCAAGCTGTCGTTGCGGCCCAAGAACTCCGCACGGTCGCCGGTGATCGTGCGGGCATTATCGTCGACATCGAAAAATGCAACTCGCTCGGCGAACTCGGTGCTGTAGCGGTTTCGCGCGAACAGAGCGTTGCTGACCGCGTCGACTTCGGTCACCACGTGCATCGCGGTCTTGTGGCGCAGGTCGCCCAACACCCACTCAACGTAGCCGGTTGCTGAAATGCGGCGCCGACGTCCCGAGCCATTGCGCACCTTAAGAACAGAGAATTTGACCGCGTCGACCAAATCGACATACACAGTGAGCTCAGAACGAATGCCCTCATTGCTGTGCTCAAACACGCTGTAACCGAACCCGTGGCGAGTGACAAACGGATTGGGGTCGGGCGAATTCGAGTTCGCGCAAGGCAGAGCCGTGGGTGACCAGTAATGACCGCTTTCTTCGTCGCGAAGATAGAAGGCCTCGCCGCTGCTCGCCCCGACCGGATCGTCGCTCCACGGCGTGAGTCGGAATTCATGCGCGTTCTCGCCGAAGGTATAGGCCGGGCCGCTCTCACTGACGATGCTGCCAAATTGGGGATTGGCAAGCACATTCACCCATGGCAGCGGGGTGATGTCATTGGTGCCACTTATCACCACGTACTCGCGACCATCAGCGCTGAAGCCGCCCATTGGATTGCGCAACGTCAGCTCAGGAACTGACGAAAGAGCGGTCGACACTGCGGGTCGCGATGGTCGCGACGGGACCAAAGAAGTCACTCGTCTCTCTGCCAACGGTCGATAGTTGACTTGCTCGGCCAAGCTGCCGCGATGGTCGGAAATGATGACGCGCGCTGCCGCTTGCAGCAGGATGCGATCTTCCACCGCCACCTGTTCAGCAAAGCGGACAAAAATGCCGCCTGGCCTATCCATGGTCTGTGTTTCGGTGCCGGTCGACACTAGCGCAAGAATTTCGTCCTGCAGGCGTTGGCGATAGCCAACGTGATCCTCATTCCAGATCACCAGATCAACTACCAGACCCTTTAATCGCCAGTAGGCGTGGCATTGAATCAGCTTGCGGGCGAGGTCGATCTGGGTCGAGTCGGCCATCTTCAAAAGCACGATGGGCAGGTCGCCGGAAATCGCATACCCCCACAGTCCGGCTTGGCCACGGCGGTTTTGTAAAATCACCGCTGGGTTGGCCCGCAAAGCGGCGTTGGCGTACAGCACGTGGCCGGCCAAGCGGCGATACAACTGGGCATCGCCTTCGCTGGCATTCAGTTGCCGCAAACTGACACCGCTGTGAGTGCAGGCGAGATCAATGACACGATCCGCGAACAAGCGATCCTGATACTTGTCGATTAGCACCACCGCCGCGTCGCGACTTTCAGCAAGACCAAATACCCAGTCCAGCACGGCCGACTCGTCTGCCTCCAAGGTCACCCGGCAGCGAATCGCAACAATGGGATCAAGCACCGAGCCCGCGCTGCCGGACAAGGCGCCGGGCTCAGTCATCGCGCGTGGTGCAGCCAAACTACGGTTGCGGCCGATGAATGCCACGCGGTCCGTTTCGAACGATACCGACTCTATCGGCGTGCCATTGCTGGCGAGCAGGTGAAACAGCCATGGCGTTGGTTCGTCGATCGAGCGCGCGCGCCGCGTGCACAGAATGGCGCGGCGCTCCTCGATGATGTGGGTTTGTACAAACAGGTTGCCAAAGGCGGTTTGCATGGCGTCGGTGGCGGGTGTTGCCAACACCACTTCCGCATAGCTGGTGAACTCGATGGTGCGTTGACGTGACGAGCGGTTGCTGATGCGGACCCGCCGCAGCTCGACGTCATCGTGAGGAGAAACAACGATATCGGCGTGAATCTCGATGTCGTGATCGCGGCGCCGAAATTCGGCTCGGCCTTCCGAGAACAGGGCTTCGTAGGTCTGTGCCGGCGCCAAGCTGGGTTGATGCGCCACCGACCAGAATTGCGCGCTCTCCACATCACGCACGTAGATGAAACTGCCCCAATGATCGCGCGTGCTGTCCTCGCGCCAGCGGGTGAGCGCGAGATGCTGCCAGCGGCTGTAGCCACCACCGGTGTTGGTCAGCATCACGTGGTAGCGGCCGTTTGAAAGCAATTGCACTTCAGGCGTGACGGTGTCGACGCCAATCGGCGCATGCACCGAGTGGATGGCGGCATCAAACAACGCGCTGCTGTCGCTGCTGTCGCTTAATCGCCAACGCAGCTTGGACGCTTTGGGAACCCGCTCCTGCAATAGCAGCAGAGTGGCTTGGAATTGTGGGTCGGCGCGAAAGCGCTTCTGCATGGGCTGGTCGAGCAGGTGATACGCCAACGCCAGCAAACTCATGCCTTGGTGATGCGCCATGAACGAACGCACGATCACGCTGCTCTGCCCGCGCAGCAGGCGCGTAGGTGTGTAATCCACCGCTTCGTAGAACCCCAGCTCACCTTCGACGCCCGCCAGCGACAAGCGCTGCAAATTGTCGCAAGCCGCCGCTGGATCCACCATCAAGGCCAACGCCGAGGCATACGGCGCAACCACCAATTCTTCCGCCAGGCCGCGCTTCAAGCCGAGCCCAGGCACCCCAAACGCGTGGTACTGATAATTGAGGCTGGCATCGACCGTGTTGTAGCCCGATTCGGAAACGCCCCACGGCAAGCCCAACTGGTTACCGTGCGCGATTTGCCGGGCAACCGCCGCGCGGCAAGTCTGATCCAGCAGCGAGCCTGGGTAACCCGGCATCACCAGCAGCGGCATCAAATACTCGAACATTGAGCCGCTCCACGACACCAGCACCGGCTGACCACCGGCAGTCGTAAGTAACCGACCCAAGGCGAACCAACTGTCTTGTGGTAACTGGTCTTGCGCAATCAACACGAAGTTGGCTAGGCGTGCTTCGGATGCCAGCAAGTCGTAATAGCCGCTGTCGCGGCGGTGGTCATCGACGTTGTAGCCAATCGCCAGCAGATGACGGTCACTGTCGTAGAGAAATCCGACGTCCGTCAGGGCAAACTCGCCCGCCCGAGCGGCCAAGGCCTGCATTTCGGCGATGCGCGCGCGGGCATTGCCAGCGCCAAGGGCGACGCGGTCTTGCAGCACCAGCAGGTGGGCGGCATCGGCTGGACTGAGGACTTCGTCCGGCTGCGTCTTTAGACGTGTCAGCCAAAGGCCAGCTTGCTCAGCGAATTCGATCAGTGTCTGGTTGGCCTCGCTGGTGAAGCTGGCCGCCAGCAACGTGTTGTCGCCGGGCAAGCTCAGCCAAGGGGCCAGCCCATGGATGTCTGCCAGAGCCGCATCGCACTGCTGATGCAGGGCGCGTGTCCAATCACTGGCTGGAGAATCGGTAGTGAGGCTCAGCGTCAAATTGCTGATCGCGCCAAGTACTGATTGCAGACAGTACTTGGTCCCTGCCAAGGTCGCCGGCGGCTGTGTGATGGCGGAATCAAGCAAGGCTTGCAGCCGCGTTATCGCGGGCAGATCGGGCCGCGAGTCGCGGTGGTCGCTGTCTGGCGTTGGGGCTAGCGCGTGCAACGCAACGGCAAGAGTGTCAGCCAAGCCAGCAAACACCTGGGAGCTCACAATCGCTTGCTCGGGCAGGGCCAACAAACCGGCGCGCAAGGTCAGCAGATGACCCGCCAAATTGCCACTGTCTACGGTAGACACATAGCGCGGTGCCAGCGGCCGCAGGGTCTGGGTGTCGTACCAATTGAGAAAATGGCCGCGGTAGCGCTCCAGCATGTCCAAACTTGCAAACGTATCGCGGGTGCGTTGCAGCAACTGGCCCGCTTGCAAATAGCCGAAATCGTAGGCGCTCAGGTTGGCCAGCAAGCTCATGCCGATGTTGGTGGGCGAGGTGCGATGAGCTACCGTCGGTCCTGGGTCTTCCTGCACGTTGTCAGGCGGCAGCCAGTTGTCCGTCTCGACCACATACCGCTCAAAGAATGCCCAGGTCTTGCGGGCAATGCGGTGCAGAAACTGGGTTTGCTCACCATCCAAACGGGTATCCGGAGGCAGCAAAGGCCGACTCAGCCACCAGCCAATCGCCGGCGATGCCACCCACAGCAACAACAGCGCCGCTGCTGCAGCAAGCGCGGCAGGTTGGTACTGCAACAGGGCAAGCGCCGCCGTCAGTGCCAGCACCGGTGCCGACCATTGCATGCGATAGCTCTGCCAAAACAGCGAACCTGGCGGACGGGCTGACTGGCTGCTGCTGGAAACTTGCCATTCCAGCAAGCGTTGCTGCGAAACTCCGACCCGCCACAGCGAGCGGCCGATGGCGTCGATGTTGATCGACGCGTCAAACGGCAGGCAGGCGATCCGAAACCCGAGCTGCACCAGATGCTGGCCGACCGAGCGAGCTAGGGCGGCCAAATGCTGACGCAGCTGCACGTCAACTGACTTGCGGCCCAGATCGAGGATTGCCGCCAACAGCGGCGGTATCGCTACCACGCCCAAGACCGCGATGGTCCACAGCCACGGCTGTGCCACAGTGAACCAGCCGATCAGCAACAAAAACAACAAGGCCGGCGCCACCAGACTGCGCCGCAGATTGTCGAAAATCTTCCAGCGTGACAATGGTGATAGCGGGTTGGACTGCTTGCGCCCAGCCGAGTCCGGAACCCGCGGCAGCATCCACGCAGCAATCTGCCAGTCGCCCCGAATCCAACGTCGCTGCCGACTCACATCAGCGTCGAAGCGGACCGGGTAGTCCTCGTACAGCAGCACATCGCTGAGCAGGCCTGAGCGCGCGTAACAGCCTTCCAGCAGGTCGTGACTGAGGATGCGATTTTCCGGAAAACGACCGTGCACGGCGCTTTCAAACGCATCGATGTCGTAGATGCCCTTGCCGATGAACGAGCCTTCGCCATACAGGTCTTGATAGACGTCAGAGACCGAGCGCGTATAGGGATCGATGCCCGGCTCAGAGCCATACAACTGCGCATAGCGCGAGCCGTTGGCGCCGGACAGACTGGCCGCCATGCGCGGCTGCAAGATGCCGTAGCCGCCAACCACTCGCTGTTGTAAAGCGTCGTAGCGCGGTCGGTTGAGCGGGTGCGCCATCACTGCAATTAGCTGGCGCGCGCAATCGCGCGGCAATTGCGTATCGGTGTCCAAGGTGATGACGTATTTGGCATCCGCCAACACGCGGATGTCACCGACAATCAGCGAGAAACGCGTGCCGACATCGCCACGCAGTGCCGCGTTGAAGTCGGCCAACTTGCCGCGCTTGCGTTCAAAACCCATCCAGACCTTATCTGCCGCATTCCAGCGTCGCGGGCGATGCAGCAGGAAGCATCGATCGCCAGTGGCGGTCGCGTATTGCTCGTTGAGTGACTCGATCCCGACCCGGGCATGCCGCAACACCGCGTCGTCGTTGGCGGTGGTTTCCGTCGCTGCATCGCGAAAGTCGGTCAGCAATGCAAAGTGCAGATGGTCGTCGCGATTGCCGAGCAGTCGCACTTCCAAGGCTTCCAGCAAGGCATCCACTTCGTCGATGCTGTGGATCAAGGTCGGCACCACCACCACGCTGCGCATGCTGGCGGGCAAGCCGAGCGAGAAATCCATGCGTGGTAACAACTGGGGCGAACTCAGCAGAGTGGCTAACCAATTGAGCAAGGCGCTAGCCAACTGGCTGCCGGCCAACAAGGCAGGCGCAGCGATCACCAGCAACACCCCTTCGTCCGCGCCGCCACGTTCAGCGATGGCGAATAAAATCGTGCAGAAAATCACGCTCAGCGCCGCTAGCGTGCCGACGTGAAACGCCAGAATCCAACGCCCGATGGTGCGTCGAACAGCGGTCAACAGACTGGCGGGTCGCGCACCCAACGTGGTCTCAAGCTGGGCCAATCCCGCATCGATCAAGTAGTAGCCAACATGGCGGGTGGCGGCATGGGCGGGCGTGTTGGATCGGGTCAATTCGATCGCCGCCGCCGCCACGGCCGCTTCGCTCAAAGCGCTGCGTCTGGCAATGCGCGCCACCACGTGGCGATAGCGATCCCGGGTGGCGAAATCCATCGCCGCGTAGCTACCGTTGCCATCCTCACGCAGGGTCTGCTCAACCACGCTCATCGCTTCGACAAATACGCGCCAGTCCAGCGCGCCCAGCGAGCGCAAGCCGCCAATGCTGTTGCTGATCGAGACCTGATCGGCGGCTTGTTGTTTGGTCTCCGACATCACCATCTGCTCGATGGTCTGATTGTGCTCAGCCAAGCGCTGCTCAATCCAGGTCAATGGCAGCGCCAGCGCTGAACCGTGTCCTTGCAGACGGCGCGCCAGTTCGGCCACGAACGGGCTCGCCAATGGCGGGCTCGATCTCGCCATGTCGGCGATTACCAGAATCAGACTCTTGGGATCGCGGGCGGCGACTTCCATCATCCGGTTGGCCCAATCCTGGGCCGTGTCCAGTTGCAATCGTGCAGCGCTGATGCGTGCAGCGACGCGGCGCAGGTTCTCGATCAAGGCCAGCCGCAACATGATCGGAATCGCCCACAGCTCTCCCAAGGTCAGCACGCTGACGGTTTGATAGGCAGCCACAAAGCGGTTGAGCGTGTCCGCGTCTACCCGTCCGTCGCCGTGTGAAATGATCGCCAGTGCGAGGTCATACACCCGCGGCAAGCCTTGCGACGGCCCATTGGCCAAACGCGGAAGCTGCCGACTGTAGGTCTTGGGCAGATGCTGTTTGGCAGTGCTGATCTGCTCCTCGATCAGGTAGAAATTGTCGAGCAACCATTCACCTGCTGGTGCGATGCGCTGTCTGCGTTTCAACGCTGCCGTAAGCACGTTGCTGGCGCGCAGCAATACGATTGCGTTGTCGTCCAGACGCGCCAGTAATCGATCACGCGAACCGGTGGGGCCCAGTGTGTGCGAGTTCGCCAGCGCACTGCCGTGCTGGGCCATTTGCTCGGCGCTGAACAGCTCGGCTTGCAATGGCAGCAGGTCGCCGTCCAAATCAGCTTCGGCCGTTTGGCCGGTCGATCTTGCGGCGGCATCAAACCACTGTTGAACTGAAAGCCACCAGGAGCCCGAGGTCAGACGGCTGACCGCGTCGATCAGCGGCAATCGAAGTCGCCTGTGGCGATTAATTGAATGAGGCCCACTGACATGCGCCTGCTCCTCGCGTCGAACTGCGGAGTGGGTGGGTATTTCGTATTCGCCGCCCCGTGCAGGCTGCACGTTTGTTGAAGCGATGTCGGTGCGATGGCACACCTAGAAATGGGCCCTGCGCCTATGCCTGCTAGTCGCTCACAAGCTCATGCCGCCGAAATCGGCATACCGGCGCACGCCGGAATCCACCGGCTTGGAACAGGGCTAGTGTCTTGCCGTTCTCCTGATCCTGCTCTTGCTGCCCCTTTTGCCGGGACAATTTCGCGCGCGGGTGGATTCCGGCGTGCGCCGGAATGACGAGTGGTCGGGGTGGGCAGAATGGCACCGCTTGGCCTCGGTCGATGCAAGGCTACCAATCACCGACAATCGTCATTCCCGCGTAGGCGGGAATCCAGAGTTCTGAGACTCGAAGTGGCAATCCGGAGCGCTGAATACCGGCCTTCGCGGGAATGACAGACCTTGATGGCCTAAGGCATCAATGCGGCCCAGATGCAGGCACCCGCTCGACGCTTAGAAGCTTCTCACCGAAGCCCGAGTGGACTGAGCATCACTCCAATGCCTCCCACCGTGCATACGCCTGCGCCAACTCCGTTTGAATCGCCGCAAGCCGAGCGCCGTAGGTCTTGGCTTTGCTTGCATCGGAAAATACGGCAGGGTTGGTCATCGCTTGGGCGATGCTGGCGGACTCGGCGTCGAGGGTCTCGATCAGCAGGGGTAGGGCGTCGAGTTCGCGTTGTTCTTTGAAGCTGAGCTTGCGTTTTGGCGCGAGCGCTGGCGTGACCACGGACGTGGTGACGCCTGATGTGGTGCCGGCGAGCGTGGCGCGCTCGTCCGCGGCTTTGGATCCCACCGCGCGGGCTTGCATCTGCGCGTAGTCGCTGTAGCCGCCGACATACTCAATCGCACCGCCGTCACCATCGAGCACCAGCACACTGGTGGTCACGGCATCCAGAAAGGCGCGGTCATGCGAGACCAACAACAAGGTGCCGGGATACGCGGCGAGTTGTTCTTCCAGCAATTCCAGGGTTTCGACATCCAGGTCGTTGGTCGGCTCATCCATCACCAACAGGTTGGATGGGCGGGCGAATAGGCGCGCCAGCAACAGGCGGTTGCGCTCGCCACCGGACAAGCGAGTGATCGGCGCGCGGGCGCGTTCGGGAGTGAACATGAAGTCTTGCAAGTAGCCCAGCGCGTGCACGCGACGGCCGGCGATCTCGATGAACTCCTGACCCTCGGCGACGTTGTCCAGCGCGTTCCAATCCTCGCGCAGCACATTTCGCAGCTGGTCGAAGTAGGCCACTTCCAATTGCGTGCCAGTGCGGATCTCGCCGCTGTCGGGCTGCAATTCTCCCAGCAGCAGGCGCAGCAGGGTGGTCTTGCCAGAGCCGTTGTGGCCGATGATGCCGATGCGGTCGCCGCGCTGGACGACGGTCGTGAAGTCTTTCAGCAAGCAGCGGTCGCCGATTGAATAGTTGACGTTCTCAGCTTGCAGTACGCGCCGCCCCGACTTGTTGGCCTCGGCAATGGCAAGACGCACATTGCCGCTCTTCTCGCGCCGCTCACTGTGTTCGCGACGCATCGCTTCCAGCGCGCGCACGCGCCCTTCGTTGCGGGTGCGACGGGCCTTGATGCCTTGCCGAATCCACACCTCTTCTTCGGCCAGGCGACGATCAAACAAGGCGTTTTCCTGCGCCTCGGCGTGCAGCCTCTCTTCCTTGCGGCGCAAGAAATTGGCGTAGTCGCCAGGCCAACTGCTCACTGCGCCGCGGTCGATCTCAATGATGCGAGTCGCCAGCGCGCGCAGGAAGGCGCGGTC
>JANNWF010000445.1:0-2412 GCA_031408455.1 Pseudoxanthomonas sp.
AGCGCGCGGTGGTGCGCGCGCGCAGCCCAGTTGGCACGCGCTACGACAGTGCGATCAATCGAGAATCCGCCTACGAAATCTTGAGCCAACGTGCCGAACACGCGGCGGCTCAAACCGAGGCAGCCAAGACCCAATCTGAGACTGAGATGCAGTCACCGCCCAACAGCGGCAGCGCGAAACCAGCCGAGGAACGCAGCTGGATTCGCGACATTCTATTTGGCACCAACCGTCGCCAAGGCGCGATTGAAGCCACCGCCAAATCAGCCATGCGGACCGTCGGCAATCAGTTGGGCCGGCAAATCCTGCGCGGTGTGCTGGGCAGCATGCTGGGTGGCAAGCGGCGCTGATTCGTGCCAACCCAAGCAACCCATCTGACTGCCGTGCATTGAGCCGTTGGCGCCCGCCGGCGGGACCATCGACCGCCTTGATCACGCGCGCCGGTTTCGAGCAATTGCGCGCCGAGCTGGACGAGCTTTGGCGGCTACGACGGCCGGAAGTGGTGATTGCATTGGCCGCAGCGGCAGCCGAGGGTGATCGCTCCGAAAATGCCGAGTACACCTATCGCAAAAAACAACTCGGAGAAATCGATCGGCGGGTGCGCTATTTGACAGGCCGGCTTGAAACCTTGCGTGTGGTTGAGACCACGCCAACCGATCCATCCGCGATCTTTTTCGGCGCGTGGTTCCGCGTGACGGCCAACGATGGCGAGGAGCAAACGCATCGCATCGTCGGCCCCGACGAAACCGATGCGCGACTGGGTTGGATCAGCATCGATTCGCCGCTGGCGCGCGCCGCGTTAAAAAAGCAGGTCGGCAACACGTTTGAAGTGGCCTTGCCGAGTGGCATCAGGCGTTACGAGGTGACGTGGGTTTCATACATCGAAGCGCCCACGCCGACCTGAGCCAAAGCCGGTCTTTTCCAATTCTAATCGCTGCCTGATTGATGCGGTTCGCTGCACTCACCACATCCCACACACGCTCACATCACCGCACTTGGTCGGTCGCACTCAGTCGGCGGGCTTTTTTACCGGCACCATCAGGCTAACCACCATCGAGATGCCGATGGTCAGCGCCACCACCAGTAGCGCCCAGGCCACCGGCACTTTGTAAAAGTCGACGATCAGCATTTTTGTGCCGATGAAGATCAGCACCAGCGCCAGCCCATACTTGAGCAAGTGGAAACGATCTGCCATCGCCGCCAGCAGGAAGTACAGTGCGCGCAGGCCGAGCACGGCGAAAACGTTGGAGGTCAAAACGATGAAGGGGTCGGTGGTTATCGCGAAGATCGCCGGGATCGAATCGACCGCAAAGATGATGTCAGTCACCGCGATCATCACCATCACTAGGAACAGCGGGGTGAAATGTTTGACGCCGTCGATGCTCACCCGAAACTTGTCGCCATGAAACTCGCGCGTCAATCGCAGATGGCCGCTCATCCAGCGCAAGATCGGGTTGCCATCCAGATCCGGCATGTTCTCTCCGAGCCAGAGCATCTTGACGCCTGTGATCAACAGGAACAGACCAAACAGGTACAGGACCCAGTGGAATTGGGAGATCAACGCCGCACCGATGAAGATCATCACCGCACGCAGCACAATGGCGCCGATCACGCCATAAATCAGCACCTTTTGTTGCCGCTCCGGCGGCACTGCGAAATAGGTGAACAACATCAGAAACACGAACATGTTGTCGACCGCGAGCGCCTTCTCCAGCAGGTAGCCGGTCAGGAACTGGGTGGCCAGTTCGCTGGCTTCTTCCGCTGGTAGCCGGGCATCGAGGTACCACCATAGCCAGCCGTTGAAGATAAAGGCCAAGGCAATCCAGAAAGCGCTCCACAACAGCGCCTCGCGAGTGCCGACCCGGTGACCACCCTTGTTCTTCATCAACAGCAGGTCGACGCACAGCGCCAGCAGGACAAACGCTGCGAACGCAGACCAGAGCAGCGGGGTACCGATCGATTCCAACATCATGGGATATCCGGAAAGTGGCCAAGGGCACACCGCCGTCACGTCTATTAGGGCCAGCGACGAAACGCGGTGCGCGAAGGTCTTGCTCGGCGATCAAAGGCGACTTGCCTTTCGAACTGCCCACCGGGCCGGGGGTTGCCCCCGTACTGACGACGCCGGTGTATCGAGCTACTCCCCTCCGGAAGATTGCGCCGAGCTGCAAGAACTCAAGGAGTCAGGCAGTCAAGCCGCCTGAATATAGCCGATCCTTGACCGGCAACTCAAGCTGGCAGCGCGTTCAGTTGCTAGTTTCCGCACCACTTCGCAGCAGAATTACCTTTCGCGACTTGCTTGCGTGGGTCTCCACGCGCATATCCAAGGCTGCCAGGTCCATGCGCAACTGATGCCATGCCGAAGGCTCATTCGGCCGCAGTTGCCACAACGCGAACATGCCGAAGGGTCGCGTC
>JANNWF010000446.1:0-2377 GCA_031408455.1 Pseudoxanthomonas sp.
CCCGCACTTCGTCCTTCATGTCGTGATCCAGCACGGTGCCCAACACCACCGTGGCATCTTCAGACGCGAACTCTTCAATGGTGCGACCGACTTCGTCGAATTCGCGCATGGTGAAATCAGGGCCGGCCGTGATGTTGACCAAGATGCCGCAGGCACCGGCCAAGTTGATGTCTTCAAGCAACGGATTGCTGATGGCTGCCTCAGCCGCCGCCATCGCGCGATCTTCGCCGCGGGCGGTGCCGCTGCCCATCATGGCCATGCCCATCTCCGACATCACCGTGCGTACGTCGGCAAAGTCGACGTTGATCATGCCTGGACGGACGATCAAGTCAGCGATGCCTTTGACCGCGCCGAGCAGCACGTCATTGGCACTCTTGAAGGCTTGCACCATGGTCGCCTCGCGGCCGAGGACGGTGATCAGCTTTTCATTGGGAATGGTGATCAGCGAATCGCAGTGCTGGCTCAGCTCTTCGATGCCCTTCAGCGCCACCTGGGTGCGCCGTTGGCCTTCAAATTTGAACGGCTTGGTCACCACGGCGACGGTCAGGATGCCCATTTCTTTGGCCAGCTGAGCCACCACCGGTGCAGCGCCGGTGCCAGTACCGCCGCCCATGCCCGCGGTGATGAAGACCATGTCGGCACCGGTCAGAGCCTCGACGATGCGCTCGCGATCCTCCAGCGCCGCCTGCCGACCCACCTCAGGATTGGCGCCCGCGCCCAATCCTTTGGTGACATTGATGCCCAACTGCAAAGTGTACTTTGCGCCGACCGTCTTGATCGCTTGCGCGTCGGTGTTGGCACAGATGAACTCCACGCCTTCGACATTCGAGTTGACCATGTGCGCAACGGCGTTGCCGCCACCGCCGCCGACGCCAATTACCTTGATGACCGCGTTAGGTGCCAGTTTCTCGATCAGCTCAAACATGTCAGTACTCTCCGTCTGCGTGGTGTCGGCTCTGCCGACTTGCCTGTGTAAAAAATGATGTAAATCGACCCTGACCCCAGTGTCGCTTCTGGCTGTGGCAGCGCTTGCGCCACCCGGCCAGCCAACTTGACGCTTGCCTTGCTCTAAAACTCACCTCGATACCAATTCTTGACTCGTGACAGCAGGGTGCCGACACGCCCCGGTGGCAAGCTGGGGCGGCGCGGGTTTTCGACCTGCGCGCCCCACAGCAACAAGCCGACACCACTGGCATGCAGCGGATTGCCAACCACCTCGCCCAAGCCGGTGACGTATTGCGGAATGCCGATACGCACCGGCATGTGCAACATTTCCTCCGCCAGTTCGACCACGCCTTCCATGCGCGCGGCGCCGCCGGTCAGGACCAAGCCCGCACGCACCAGTTCTTCGAAGCCCGAACGGCGCAGCTCGGCCTGCACCATCTCGAAAATCTCTTCGTAACGGTTTTGCACGGCTTCGGCCAAGGCTTGGCGGGCGAGTCGGCGTGGCGGCCGATCACCCACTGAGGGCACTTGGATCGATTCCTCGGCGGTCGCCAACTGCGCCAGCGCACAGGCATAACGAACCTTGATCTCTTCCGCGTGCGGCGTCGGCGTGCGCAGCAGATGCGCGATGTCGTTGGTGACTTGGTCGCCGGCAATCGGCAACGATGCGGTATGCCGAATCGCGCCCTGCACGTACACCGCGATGTCGGTGGTGCCGGCGCCAATATCGACCAGCATCACGCCCAATTCTTTTTCATCCGCCGTCAGTACAGCGGTTGAAGATGCCAATGCGGAGAGAATCAGGTCATCGACTTGCAACGCGCAGCGGTTGACACATTTGGCGATATTGGCGGCCGCTGATTGCGCACCGACGACCAGATGCGCGCGCACTTCCAAGCGCACGCCAGACATGCCGACCGGGTGGCGGATGCCTTCCTGCGAGTTGTCGACGATGTATTCCTGCGGGATCGCGTGCAGGATCTTCTGATCGGACGGAATGGCCACGGCTTTGGCCGCTTCCAGCACGCGCTCCATATCCTGATAGGTCACTTCACCGTCGCGAATTGGCACGATGCCCGGCGAGTTCTTGCACTGGGTGTGGCTGCCGGAGATCGAGGCGTAGACCGAGCGAATTTCGCAGCCGGCCATTTGTTCGGCCTCTTCGATGGCGCGTTGAATGGATGCGACGGTCGATTCGATGTCGACCACCACACCGCGCTTGAGACCATGCGAAGCGTGCGAGCCAATGCCGATCACTTCGATCGGCTGGCCAGGGCTGTACTCGCCAACCAAAGCGACGATCTTGGACGTGCCCACGTCGAGGCCGACGATGAGCGATTTATCACCTTTGCGATTCATGAATTGGTTTGCGTTTCGGTTCGGCGCTTAGCTCCCTCCCCGATGTTCGGGGAGGGTTGGGGAGGGGTTAGGA
>JANNWF010000447.1:0-3861 GCA_031408455.1 Pseudoxanthomonas sp.
GGTCGCGCGTAGGCGCTAGCCGCAACTATCCTGTGGGACCGAGTGGAGCGAAGGCGTGGCTGCGAAGCAGCCCAACGCCGGAAGGCGCGATGCTGTTCGCCGAATCGCACAAAGCATTGCGCCTTCCGGCGCTCCTCCAGGCGAGGCAAGAGCACATTTCGCCTTGCATACGTATGGCATCCCAGCCCAGCCTCTGACACCGGCAAGATGCGCGAATCCTGTCCAGGAGTCGCGCCATGTTCATCCGCCGCTGTTGCGCCGTGTTACTGGCCTTTGTGGGTGTTGCGGCCCATGCCGAACCCGTCACGCGGGTGGATTCACCGGGCAAGGTGCTGAGTGTTGTGTTGTCGATCGAAGACGGTCGCCTCGAATATCAAGTCTTGCGCTTCGGCGAGCCCGTCATCGCGCCATCCCGCATGGGCTTTTTGTTGCGGGGCACGGGCCGCCTGGAGCGTAATTTGGCGCTGGTGAATCAACAAACCAGCGACTTCGATGAGACCTGGGAGCAGCCTTGGGGCGAGTCGCGATTTGTGCGCAATCACTATCGTGAATTGCGCGCAACGATCGCCGAGACGATTCACGGCAAACGCAGTTTTGAGGTGATTTTCAGGGTCTTCGACGATGGCGTCAGCTTCCGCTATGCATTTGCCAAACAGGCGGGCATGGATGACGTGATCATTGACGATGAGCTGACCGAGTTTGTGGTCGCCACGCCCGCCACCGCGTGGTGGTATCCGGCCGGCGAGTGGAATCGCTACGAATACCTGTACAACCGCACGCCACTCACCGAAGTCACCCAAGCGCACACGCCCATGACCGTGCGCACCGTTAATGGCTTGCACATCGCCTTTCACGAAGCGGCGCTGGTCGACTACAGCAGCATGTGGATGCGTCGCGTCGAAGGGCAACGCTTTCGCGCCCAGCTTTCGCCCGCCGCGGAAGGCTGGAAGGTGCGGCGTGCCACGCCGTTTGTCACGCCGTGGCGGACCATGCAAATCGCTGACAACGCGGCCGGGCTTTACCAATCCAACCTGATCCTGAATCTCAACGAGCCCAACGTCCTTGGCGATGTCAGTTGGTTCAAGCCCGCCAAATACATCGGCATCTGGTGGTCGCTGCATCTTGAAACCGAGTCATGGTCGACGGGTGCCAAGCACGGTGCCAACACCGCCAACGGTAAACGCTATATCGACTTTGCGGCCAAGCATGGCTTCCGTGGCGTATTGGTCGAAGGCTGGAATCCGGGCTGGGATGGACAGTGGTTCGGCAACGGCTGGGACTTCGATTTCACCCGCGCGACGGAAGACTTCGATATCGAAGAACTTGCTGCCTACGGCAAGAAAAAGGGCGTGCATCTGGTCGGCCATCACGAGACGGGCTGCGCCGCGAGTCACTACGAACGCCAGCTCGAACCCGCCTTCGCCCTCTACGAGCGACTCGGCATCGATGTCGTCAAGACCGGCTACGTTTGCGATGCCGGCGGCATCGAGCGGCAAGACGTGGTCGACGGACCGGTGCTACGCGAGTGGCACGATGGCCAATGGAATTCGCGTCATCATTTGAACGTAGTGAAGCAAGCGGCCAAGCATCACATCGCGGTCAATCCGCATGAGCCGATCAAAGACACCGGCCTGCGTCGCACCTATCCCAACTGGGTAAGCCGCGAAGCCGCGCGCGGCATGGAATACAACGCTTGGGGCAATCCCAAGAATCCGCCCGAACACGAGGTCAACCTCGTTTTCACTCGCATGCTGGCCGGGCCGATGGACTACACACCCGGCGTGCTGAGCTTGCTCGGACGCGGCAAGACCCCGATCCCATCCACCCTCGCCCGCCAATTGGCTTTGTACGTGACCATCTACAGCCCGATTCAGATGGCCGCCGACTTACCCGAAAACTACGAAAAACACCTAGACGCCTTCCAATTCATCAAGGACGTTCCGGTCGACTGGGCAGAGACTCGCGTGCTGAATGGCGAGCTCGGCGACTTCGCCACGATTGCGCGCAAAGACCGTAATAGCGAAGACTGGTATGTCGGCAGCATTACCGATGAAAACGGTCGTCTGCTCGAAATTCCGCTGAGCTTTCTTGACGCCGGCAAACGCTATCGCGCCGAGATTTATCGCGATGGCGACAATGCGCACTTCCAAAAAGCCCCGTTCGAGATTGCCATCGAAACGCGCGACGTCAGTAGTTCCGATACGCTGACATTACGCCTCGCCGCTGGCGGCGGTGAAGCGATTCGGTTTGTGTCGAAACCAGCGCGGTGATGCGGGCAACACAACGAATTTCGCCGTGCCTCCAGGTGAACCGCTAAGCGGAGCAAGCTCCGCTCTACCGGAGCCTGCCTGGCTGAATAATCGCCGGCGAACCGCTGACGTCCGTGCCGTCAGCGTCCCCACCGGCACGTGGCAAACGCTAGCATCACCGCTGGATTTCAACCTCGGCCTCTGCATGGCGACTCACCTCGACTTCCAAACCCACACGGTCACCAATCAGGTGCCGCCACTGCAAGGCTACGATGCCTTTGCGACCGATCAGGCACTGACCGAAGCAATCACCCGCGAAGGCGCGGCCTGGGCGCAGGCGGCGTTAGCAGACTATGGCCGCCTCGTCGGCGGCGAACTGCTCGCGTTAGGATTCGAAGCCAATCGCCACAAGCCGGTGCTGCGCACGCATGATCGCTACGGCCATCGCATCGACGAAGTCGATTTCCATCCGGCCTACCACGCGTTAATGCGCGCGGCGGTGAGCGCCGGTGTGCATGGATTTGCTTGGCGCCATCCGCAACCCGGCGCGCACGTCGCGCGGGCGGCGCTGTCGTACCTGCATCATCAAGCCGAGGCAGGAACCAGTTGCCCGTTGACGATGACCTACGCCGCCGTCCCGGTGCTGGGTCGTTCGGAGTCGGTGCGTGAGCGCTGGTTGGCGAAGGCGATCTCGGCCGAGTACGACGGCCGCCACCTGCCCGCTGCGCAAAAGGGCGGCGTCACGCTTGGCATGGGCATGACCGAAAAACAGGGCGGCTCCGATGTGCGCGCCAACACCACGGTGGCACATGCGCTGGGCGGTGATGAGTACGAACTGGTCGGGCACAAGTGGTTTTTCTCCGCACCGATGTCGGATGCGTTTCTGGTACTGGCGCAAGCGCGGGCAGGCTTGAGTTGCTTTCTGTTGCCGCGCTTCAAGCCGGACGGCACGCGCAATGCGCTGAACTTGATGCGGCTCAAGGATAAGCTCGGCAACTGGTCGAACGCATCCAGCGAAGTCGAGTTCAGCGGAGCCTGGGCGCAGCGAATCGGCGACGAAGGTCGCGGGGTGGCGACGATTCTCGAAATGGTGGCGCTGACGCGGCTGGATTGCATGCTCGGCTCGGCAGCGGAGATGCGGCGCGCGCTGGTCGAGGCGATCCATCACACGCAGCATCGGCGCGCATTCGGCAAGCTGCTGGTGGATCAGCCATTGATGCGCAACGTACTGGCCGATTTGGCGCTGGAATCAGAAGCCGCCACGGCATTCGCCATGCGGGTCGCGCGTGCCGTCGATGCATCACCGCACGATCCACAGGAAGCGGCGTTCGCCCGCATTGCCACCGCAGTCGGCAAGTACTGGATCTGCAAGCGCGCACCGGCCTTCGTCAACGAGGCGCAGGAGTGCCTCGGCGGTGCAGGCTACGTCGAGGAGTCGATCCTGCCGCGCTTGTATCGCGAAGCACCGCTGAACTCGATCTGGGAAGGCTGCGGCAACATCCAGTGTCTGGATGTGTTGCGAGCGCTGTCGCGCGAGCCGGAGTCGCGCGACGCGGTGTTCGCTGAACTCAGTGCCTCCGCGCACCTCGACGGTGCCCTGGCGGGTGAAGTC
>JANNWF010000448.1:0-3398 GCA_031408455.1 Pseudoxanthomonas sp.
CTCAAACAAGCGATACGTGCCGCCATAGACATCATCCATGCAGATGACGTGGTCGCCGCTGTCGAGCGTCTCTAACACTGTCGAGGTGGCCGCCAATCCCGACGCAAACGCATAGCCTTGTGTACCGCCTTCCAGCGCGGCAACGCAGCGCTCATAGGCAAAGCGGGTCGGATTATGGCTGCGCGAATACTCATAGCCCTGATGCACACCAGGGCTGCTTTGCACATAGGTCGAGGTCGCGTAGATCGGCGTCATCACCGCACCGGTAGAAGGATCGGGCGATTGGCCGGCGTGAATGGCGAGGGTGCCGAGAGCGTGTTTGTGGGTCATTGGATTCTGCTGAAGAAACGATTTTGGAAAAAATTCAGTATTCGAGTGGCGGCAGACGCGCAATCAGCGCGTCCCAAGTGATGGTGACGCCCGGCAGCACGCCGACATCGGTGGTGCCAGCGAGTTCCTGCACCTCCGGCTTGCCGTAGCCGTCCGCCTGCAAGCAATAAATGGTGAGAATGCGATCAGTAGGATGCAGCAGCCAATACTCGCGTACGCCGGCGCGCTCATAGATGCGTCGCTTGCGGATGTGATCGTGGCCTGCGGTCGAAGGCGACAGCACCTCGACCACCAAATCGGGTGCACCGCGCACGCCGCGGCGATCCAGCCGCTCGGTCTGGCATACCACCATCACGTCTGGCTGGACGACCGTATCGACTTGCTCATCGCGCTCACCGGCTTTGGGCAAGCGCACGTCAAGCGGGGCGATGTAGGCGCGACAAGGCTTGTCGATCAAGGCGTTGGCCAGCTGGCGATAGATTTCGCCTGCCACCTCCTGATGCGCAAGATCGGGGCCGGGCGACATCAGATAGGCGACGCCATCGATCAACTCGTAGCGCGCATCTTCGGGCCAGGCACGATAGTCAGCATAGGTATGCAGGATTTCGTCGCGTTTGGGCAGGGACATCGCGCGGACTCCGTAGCGGCTCAGTCAAGAATACGCGCAGCGCTACTGCACGCGCCGACGCAGGAAGTTGAGCAAGTCGATACGCGTGATCAGCCCAAGAAAACGTTCGCCATCCATGACGATAGCGACGTGGCCGGCCTCGAACAGTGGCAGCAGCGATTCGATCGGCGCGGTGACCTCGAGCTTTTCCAGTCGGCTGACCATCGCAGTCGACACCGGATCGCGAAACCGCGACTCGTCGCCATACACATGCAGCAGCACGTCGGATTCATCGATGATGCCGACGATGGCCTCGTCCTCCATTACTGGCAATTGGCTGACGTCGTACAGCTTCATGCGCTGATACGCGACGGTGAGCAAATCATTGGGGCCGACCACCACGGTGTCGCGCTGGGAATAAGGCCGCAGGATCAGATCGCGCAAATCGCCATGCGCTTCGCGCTCGGTAAAGCCGTTGTCGAGCATCCAGTAGTCGTTGTACATCTTCGACAGATACTTGTTGCCGGTGTCGCAGACGAACATAAGCACGCGCTTGGGCGTGGTCTGCTCGTGGCAATAACGCAGCGCCGCCGCCAGCAAGGTGCCGCTGCTGGAGCCACCGAGAATGCCTTCTTTGCGCAGCAGTTCGCGGCCCGCCGCAAAGCTCTCCTTGTCGCTGATTGCATAGGCTTTGTGGACCCGGCTGAAGTCGGAGATCGGCGGTAGAAAATCCTCGCCAATGCCCTCGACCATCCAACTGCCGGACTTCTCCGACAGCGTGCCCTCGTTGATGTACTCGGTAAGGATGGAACCCACCGGATCGGCCAAGATCAGTTGCGTGTCTGGCGAGTGTTTGGCAAAGCAACGCGACAGTCCCGTCATCGTCCCCGACGAGCCGCAACCAAACACGATGGCATCCAGACGACCGTCCATTTGCGCAAGAATTTCCGGCCCGGTGCCTTCTTCGTGCGCGCGCGGATTGTCGGGATTGCCAAACTGATTGATGAAATACGCGCCCGGCGTTTCCCGTGCGATCCGCTCGGCCATGTCCTGGTAGTACTGCGGATGACCCTTGGCGACGTCGGATCGGGTCAGCACCACCTCCGCGCCCATCGCTTTCAGATTGAAGATTTTCTCGCGACTCATTTTGTCGGGCACCACCAGCACCAGCTTGTAACCCTTGGCTTGCGCTGACAGCGCTAAGCCAATGCCAGTGTTGCCGGCCGTGCCTTCCACCAAGGTATCGCCGGGTTTGATCTTGCCTGCGGCTTCGGCGCCCTCGATCATCTTCAGACCAATGCGGTCCTTGATCGAGCCGCCGGGATTATGGCTTTCGAGCTTGAAGAACAGCTCGCACAGGCCGGCGTCAATGTTGTTGGCGCGGACAATCGGCGTGTTGCCGATCAGATCAAGAACGCTGTTGTGAATAGTCATGCATTGGCCGCGGCGCATCCGCATCGTGCGGCCTGCCACGGCTCCGTGGGGAAAGCGGAAGTATAACTTTGCTATCGCTGCCCACTGCAGCCATTAACGGTCGACGCGTCAATTCCGCGATGGCGGAAATCCAGTCAAACGCTCGCGCTCAGCGCGCGAGGTCGATCATCGGGCTGGATTCCCGCGTTCGCGAAGACTGTTGAATATGCAAGGTTGCTGAAGCGCGCCTTCAGTGCAACCCGTGTTTCTTCTCAAACATCCGCGTCAAACGGTCCTTGGCGTGGAGCTTTTCTTTTTTCATCCGCACCAAGGTGGTGTCGTCCCATGGCAGCACGCCGAGCTCGGCGTCGAGCACTTGCTTATCTAGCTCCTGATGGCGGCGATACAGTTGGCGGAACTCGTTATCGCTCTTGAGCATGGCTTCCACTTCGGTAGCGGATTGGCTTTCAAACATCGCGAAACTCCTTGGGGTTGAGATCAACGTGATTTGAGGACAGCGTGGGCGTAAGTACAGCGTGCAGAACATCAGCTTGGCTTGGGAACACTTGCCGCATGCGAACGCAACGACAAGAAAACGCAAACGCCCCGCGCGGGACTACCGGGCAGGGCGTTGGTTGGGACGTGCAAGGAAGTGGTGAAGTCGGGTGCCGCGCTTAGCTGCGACCCCGCCCCGACACTTGGGACGGCGATCTCCTCGCTGGCGATTTCATACTTCATCGGCCCGACTCCGACTGGCCGCGCGAAAACACATCGCACGGCAGAAAGACACTACGCCTAGAATTCAGGGGGTGCAACTGGCGTTGATTTGGGGTCGGCTTTTCTGGGCGTAGGCCTTACGGTTTGTCGTTCCCAACCTTGTGGTTGCGGACTTCGTCAATTCGGACTTCGTCATTTCAGACTTCGTCATTCCAGACTCCGTCATTCCAGACTCCGTCATTCCGGCGAACGCCGGAATCCACTTTCTTGCCCTTCACTGGCAGTGATCGGCTTCGCGGCAAGGTTTCGTCCACCTCAGCGGTGGCCGAGT
>JANNWF010000449.1:0-1608 GCA_031408455.1 Pseudoxanthomonas sp.
GCTTGAAAACGGCGAGTACGCCAGCGAACCACGCGGGATGCCACTCGTGGTCAGCGGGTCCTAGCCATTGCAATCGCAGGCTCACCGCCGCGGTAACAGGACTAGTGGGTCGACCGGTTTGCCTTTGCGGCGAATCTCGAAATGCAACATGTCGCGACTGGCGCCACTGCGGCCCATTTCGGCGATCTGCTCGCCGGCTCGCACCGCTTGGCCTTCGCTCACCAAGCGCTTGCGATTGTGGCCATAGGCCGACAACCACTCGTCGGAGTGCTTGATGATGACCAGCTCGCCATAGCCGATCAGGCCAGCGCCGGAATAGACGACGACACCATCGCCCGCCGCCTGCACCGATTGGCCATTACTACCGGCAATGCCAATGCCCTGACGCGTGGGGTCACCCGCGAGAAAGGTCACCACGGTTTGCCCGCTGGCTGGCCATTGCCAACGCACCGGGCCGGAGGGCAAAACGACTGGCGGCGTCGCCTTTGCCGGAACGGTTGACGCTGCTAGCGATTGCGCTGTTGTCGCCACCGTGCTGCCGTCGCTCGGCGCTGGCACCGCGCTGGTAGCGGTGAGTGGCGGTGCGATTCCGACTGGGCTTGAAGTCGTCGCAGCTTTGTTAGGAGATGGCGTGGGGCTGGCGTTGGTGGCCGTCTGCGCGATCAAGCCACTGCCGCTACTGCGACTGTTCGATCCTTGCGGGCGGCGACTGTTGGATCCTGAAGCGGCGGCGCTTTGCGCGCCCAGACGCAAGGTCTGCCCCGGATAAATGGTGTACGGAGGCGCGATCTGATTGCGTCGCGCCACGTCGCGATAGTCCAGCCCATGGCGAAAAGCGATGCCGTACAGCGTGTCGCCCCGTCCCACCACATAGTCGCCGGCTCGCGGCGGCACGGATGCCGGGCGCGTGCCTTGGGTCGTGGTTCGAGGCGCTTGGTCTTCGACCGGATCCTTGCGCACCTTAGAAGTCGGCGCGCATGCTGCCAGCGCCACGGCAAGCATGCTCAGCGTTGCCATCCATCGGTACGCACCGCGCGCGCCAGTCACAGCGTGCCTGCCAACAGGGGCACGAACACCACCGCGCCCAAGGAGTCGCGAACCAAGCCTTCGGGGGTGCGTCGAATTCGGATCAATTGCTGGTCGGTTGCGCCGCCAATCGGGGCGATCAAGCTGCCGCCCTCGGCCAACTGATCCAACAACGCAGGCTCTAATGCTTCGCTGCCTGCGGTCACGATGATGGCGTCAAACGGCGCAACGTCGGCCCAGCCCCTGCGGCCATCGTCAAATCGGCAACGCACATTACTTATGCCCAGCTGCCGAAACCGCCGCCGCGCCGCGCGCAGTAATTCATCGATGCGCTCGACCGTGTAAACCGTCTCGACCAGCGCAGCGAGCACGGCGGCTTGATAACCAGAGCCCGTGCCCAACTCCAGCACTTTGCGCGGGCTGCCGTGCTCAAGCAGCGCTTCGGTCATGCGTGCGACTACCCAGGGCTGCGAGATGGTTTGACCGCGGCCAATCGGCAACGCGCCGTCTTCGTAGGCGCGACTGCTCAGGGCCTCATCGATAAACAGATGCCGAGGCACGGTGCGCATCACCTGCAGCACG
>JANNWF010000450.1:0-3673 GCA_031408455.1 Pseudoxanthomonas sp.
TTGTGTTGATCTGGTCGGCTCTGCCGCCGGCCCTGCGCCATCAGGTCAGACCCGTAGCGGCAGCAGATTATTGGCGTGGTGACCCGCTGCGGCGGTATCTGATCCACTCGGTGTTCAACGGCGTGCTGATCGAGCGCGAACGCGAAAAGCGCACCCAGGACCCGATCCAGACGCTGTGCGCCGCCGTCGATGGCGGCAGTTCGCTGATCATATTTCCTGAAGGCACACGCAATCCGGGCGAGGGCCTGCTGCCGTTCAAGAGCGGCATCTATCACCTTGCCTGTCAGCGGCCTGAACTCGAATTCGTACCGGTCTGGCTGGACAACCTTTCACGCGTGATGCCCAAGGGTGCCTGGCTACCATTGCCGTTACTGTGCACAGCCAGTTTTGGTAAGCCACTGCAGCGCTTGGCCGACGAAGACAAGAGCGCCTTTCTCGATCGTGCCCGCGATGCGCTGTTGGCTCTCGCGCCTGCAGACTCGGCAGCACGCACGCAGGCCAATACATGACCTCGATTGGTGACACCACCCTGACGCTGTTTGGCGGCATCGCAGCAGTCCTGCTGCTGGCGACACTGATCGCCGAAGTGATGCGCTGGCGCTTGCATGGCCGCCGCAGCGCGGTCGTCGACAACCTGGTGTCACGCATTCGCGCATGGTGGGTGATGGCGGCACTGGTCGGCCTTGCCTTTGCGTTTGGCCGCATCGGCGTGATCGTGATGTTTGGCCTAGTCTCGCTGTTTGCATTGCGCGAGTTCATCACCCTCACCCCCACCCGCCATGGCGATTACTACGCCCTGCTGCTGGCGTTTTATGTGGCGCTGCCGTTTCAGTATTGGCTGGTGTATGTCGACTGGTACGGCATGTACACCTTGCTGATCCCGGTCTATGCCTTTCTGTTTTTGCCGATCATGTCGGCCTTGAGCGGCGACACCACGCGCTTTCTGGAGCGCACCGCCAAAGTGCAGTGGGGGCTGATGATCTCGGTGTTCTGCATCTCCCACGTGCCGGCGCTGATCAACCTCGACATCCCCGGCTACGAGGGCCGCAACCTGTTGTTGATCGCATTTCTGGTGATCGTGGTGCAGTCCTCCGATGTACTGCAATACGTCTGGGGCAAACTCGCCGGCCGCCACCTGATCGCGCCGCAACTATCACCATCCAAGACCGTGGAAGGCTTCGTCGGCGGCGTCGCCTCGGCCACTGCGCTGGGTGCCGCACTGTGGTGGATCACCCCGTTCACACCGTGGCAAGCCGCGCTATTGGCACTGGTCATCAACCTGATGGGATTCCTCGGCGGCCTAGTGATGTCAGCGATCAAGCGCGACCGCGGCGTGAAAGACTGGGGCCACACCATTGAAGGCCACGGCGGCGTGCTCGACCGCTTGGACTCGGTCTGCTTTGCGGCACCGGTGTTCTTTCACTTCATTCGGTATTGGTGGGTGTGAGGCGGCGGGCGGAAGACTCTTTGTTGCTGGCGAGGCGGCAGCCAATGCGACTCGAAGGCGCGCTGCTTCAGAATTTAGGAGTAGCGCGTGAGGCAACTGCGCAAGGCTGCAGGCTTGCGCAGTGGTTTGGTGGATCTTGATCCGCCAGTGAATCGCCGCAGCGACTGGAAGTGCGCCTACCGCGCTCAGCATGCCCTCAGCAGTCGAACGGCGGCTGGTCTTGGGAATCTGTGCAAGTGCGGGTATGCGTGACGCCCTGCCCCTGCTGGGCGCTGGTCTCACCTTGGTAGCTATTGCCAGCCGCGCCCGTTGCCGACGTATTGTGTTGTGCGCCTTGGCCTCGGCGAACTCAGCGCAGAGGCCGCCCGCCAACCATTTCGACAGGGCGCCCACGCGAGCAAGGGCAGCGGCCTCGGCCTCGCCATCGTCGACCGTTTGGCGGTCTCGTTCGACGCGACCCTGCAGCTGGAACAAGACCCCGGCGGCTTCCGTGCGGTGCTGCGGATTGCCGCGAATCGGCTAGTCGATCCTGCGCCTGTGAAACGAGCCGCTGACTTTTGAGGCGATGCAACTCAATGCACGCTTGCAGCCTTGGCGAACTCGATAATCGCTTTCACGTCGCTCGCTGCTGCCACCTCAACACCAAGCTCGCGCAGCTCGGCTTCAATCTCGTTAGCAGCGTTCCGAATTCGGACGTCTCCCGTCGCAGGCTGCTGCACCGCAAACATCGTGTCGCCCGGCAATAGCGCGTGCTTTTTAAGCCGACGAATGCGATCCACCCAATGGCCACCGTGCTCATAAACTTGATTCGGTTCGTCTTTGGCCAGATCCAACGGCTTGATCGCAATAGTTGGCCGTCCCTCGCGCAAATGCACAAAGGGAAGTTGGATATGTAGCTCATCGGTTCCGATGGTCTCGGCGCTGAAGTAGTCGCGCAGCCTCGCCTGCGTCAGCACTTCGCGCACGCCGCGCTCAAGAATCTTGTCGTGATACTGCTTGTTGGCGAAATCGCGCTCGACAAAACGTGCAAACAACTTGTCCAACGTCGCCCTCGGCTCGTCGGCCAACACCACACGCGTATCGCTGAAGCGAAGCAATGCTTCACGAGGTCGGGCAAGTCCGGCAAAGGTCTGCTGCATGAAGTCAGGACCAACACGCGCCCGCTCGCTAATCAACTCGCGAACGCGAAGTAATTCGTCGGCAAGATAATTCAACGCATCCCGATAGATACGTTTGTCCAGCTGATCGAAAAACGCAGCGATGCGCCGGGTGTGCTTCGTCGGCATCAGCCGCGCATCAAGGTAGCCCGTTGCAGGACAGGTCAGCAGCACGCCGACGTTGGCAAACTCGCCCGTTTCCGCGTACGGCAGAAAACGGATGATGGCGTATTGGCAGGCAAGCCGGTTCATGGCATCAACCTCCAGAAGTCCTCATTCGCAAATCGGTTCAGTAGGGCCAACGTGGCGGCAGCATCAAAGTCGGTAGGGACGGTGCATTCCTCGTCCGCGAACCACCACTCGCTCGGAGCATTGTTGCAGGCCCAAGGCCACACTGCCAGCGCTGCCCGCAGCCGCTGAGTGTAAGTTCCACGCTCGGCAAGATCATGAAAAACAAGTGGAATCTGCGCTCTGAAGACATGCGTTTCGCTGAACTCAACGGTACTAAACTCCCGATCAAAGGCCAAATTGTGGTCGATGACCACCAGTCGCTTCGCCGCCGCATCCCACATCAGGTTCGGATTTCCGCTGATCGTCGTCAGGGTGCGGTCCTGATTGCGTATCCACCAGTCAAACACCAGTACGTCACGCCGCAACATGCTTTCCACATCTTTCAGGTGGGAGACCGTCAACTCCTGCACGTGCTCCACTTTCGCTGATGCAAACGCCGGTGCCGAGCCCAGATCGCGTCCCTCGGGATGCAAATCGATCAAGGACTGATCCGCTTGGACCACGATGAACGCGGGCATCGGCAAGCCCAATTCGCGCCCGAGATGCCCCGCCAGCCACTCGCATAACAAGCTGCGCGGACCGGCATCGCGCCCCTTGACGTAGTAGAGCTGATCATCCTCGCAGCGACACAGAAATGGACGCGTGCGTCCTTGCTCGCTGCGATCAAGGATTTCGACGATGGTCAGTGGGACTGCGGGCATTCGGGCTCTTTCGAATCATCATCGCCCCAGATGCGAGCGAGCGTGGCTTGGATTTTTTGCTCGAAGCGGGTGATCAG
>JANNWF010000451.1:0-14386 GCA_031408455.1 Pseudoxanthomonas sp.
CACGGGTGGCGACGATGACCACCGGCAAGATCATCATCGCCAGCGTGAGGCCAGCGGTGAGTACGCTTTGTCCGAGGCCCATTTGATAGACCAACAATCCCAACGCTAGCAGGCCATAGATAATCGATGGCACGCCGGCCAAATTGGTGACGTTGATCTCGATGACTTCGGCCAACCAATTGCGCGGTGCGTATTCCTCCAGCCACACGCCGGCTGCAACCCCGACCGGGACTGCGGCCATCGCGGTGACCAGCATCACCAGGATGCTGCCCACCCAGGCCGAGAGAATGCCGGCGCGGGCTGCGCGGCGCGACGGGAAGTTACTGAAGAAGTCAGCATTCAAGCGCTCAAAGCCATCAATGGCCAGCTGCACAAACAGCGCCGCCAGCACAAATAAGGCGATCAACAACACAAACATGCCGAGCAAATCGAAACAGATATCGCGCAGCTTTTGGCGTGCAATCAGAACGCGAATCTCGGCAGTCTGTAGAGCCATGAACTTAAAAGTCCTTCTGGTCAGCTCTTAACTCCCTCCCCGATGTTCGGGGAGGGTTGGGGAGGGGTTAGGAAGCTCACTCCTTGCCGCTGAGGATCATGGCGGCATGGGCTTTCAGCAGGCATGGAATGGTTGATCGCCATGATCGTCAGTAGGCCTCTCGATAGCGCTTGCGCACAAAATAGCCGAGCACGTTAAAGATCAGCGTCAACAGGAACAAGGACAGTCCAGCGGCGAAAATGCTCTGATAACCAATCGAGCCATGCGGCAAATCGCCCATCGCCACTTGCACGATGAAGGCGGTGATCGTGGCAGCGGCTTGGGTGGGATCAAACGTCAGATTGGGTTGTTGACCGGCCGCAATCGCGACGACCATGGTTTCACCAACCGCGCGCGACACGGCGAGGATGTAGGACGCGACGATGCCGGATAAGGCTGCTGGCACGACGACCCGCATCGCGGTCTGAAACCGGCTTGCCCCCATCGCAAAACTGGCTTCGCGAAAGTGCATCGGCACCGCGCGCATGGCGTCCTCAGACAAGCTGGCGATGTAGGGCACGATCATGATGCCGATCACCAAGCCCGGGCCCAGCATGTTGAAGCCGGGCAGGCCTGGAATGATCTTTTGTAGCAGCGGAGTCACGAAGAGCAGGGCGAAGTAGCCAAACACCACGGTTGGCACACCGCTGATAAGTTCCAGCACCGGCTTGACTGCTTCGCGCACGGCGGGCTTGGCGAACTCGCTCAAGTAAACGGCGGCGATGGTGCCCATCGGTATTGCGAAGGCGAGGGCGACGAAACTGGTAGTCAGCGTGCCAGCGAGCAGCGGCATGATGCCGTAGCGCGGGTTCTCAAACAGCGGCGTCCACTGGGTGTCGGTGAGAAAGGTCCACAGAGGCACCTTGGCAAAGAACGCACTCGATTCGACCACCAAGATGCCGACGATAGCCGCGGTAATCGCTACTGCCGATAGCGCCGCCAGCAGCAACAGCGATTCGATAATGGTTTCCGAAGTTCGCTTGAAGCGCCGCAGATGCAGATCGCGGCGCGGCCGCATCCCCTCTACCGAAGCCATCCCGAGCGTCCTTGTCGATGCAAGCGAGAATCCTACTTCGGTTGTCGCTGCAACAGCTCCTCGACGCGCACGCCTACTTCCGAATGACCTTCGAAGACCGTTCCAGTCTGGCTTGCGCCAAAGCGGCTGAGCGCCAGCTGATAAGCCTCATCCGACAGCGGGATGTAACCGACTTCGGTGATCAGGGCTTGCGCCTCCTTCAAATAGAACTCCACGAACTGGGTGATTTCGGGACGCGCCTTGGCGTGCTCGGCATTGACGTAGATGAATACGGGACGCGCCAACGGCCGGTAAGTGCCATCAAGAACGGTCTCCAGTGACGGCAGCACGGCCGCCGATTCCGCCGTCTCGCGAACTGGCAATGCGCGCAACTTGTCCTTGTTCTCGCGGTAGTAGGCGTAGCCAAAGAAGCCCAGGGCGTTCACGTCGTTAGCCACACCGGTTACCAACACGTTGTCGTCTTCGCTCGCGGTGAAGTCGCCGCGGCTGGATTTTGCTTTGCCGACGACTGCCTCAGTGAAGTAGTCGAAGGTGCCGGAGTCGGCACCTGCACCAAATAGTTTGAGCGGCTGGTCGGGCCATGCCGGATTGACCTGGGTCCAGTTCATCACCGTGGCTTGCGCTTCCGGCTGCCAGATTGTCTTCAGTTCGGCAATCGTGATGGATTCGAGCCAGGTATTACTTGGATTGACGGCGACCGTCAGTGCGTCAAACGCCACCGGCAATTCGATGAACTTGACACCGCTGGCGGCGCAGGCAGCGATCTCTTCGGTGAGGATAGGCCGCGACGCATTGGATATCGAGGTTTCACCGCGGCAGAATTTCTTGAAGCCGCCACCCGTGCCGGACACACCCACGGTTACCCGCACCTTGGTGGCAATCTGGAACTCTTCTGCCACTGCTTCGGTGATGGGATAAACCGTACTCGAACCGTCAACCTGGACGACTGGTACTTCGGCAGCAGGCGTAGCCGCTGGTGCGCCGCCTTCCGTGGCCGGGCCGCAGCCGGCGGTCGCGATCAGCGCGAGCGCAAATGGAACAGCCAAGGAAGAACGCATGGAGAATTCTTTTAGTTGCCGAGAGCGGAAGGGGGCGATCAGACAGCCTGCGAATGAGGCTTACAGCACATTAATACAGTTATCTTGCAGAAATATGACAGTGTAGATTTCGCGCCGCAACGACACCTTCACGCGGTCCGAGGAGGCGAATCACCGTCGTTGCAATGTGAACGGTGGCGGGAAGCGCTGCCCCCAATCGAGCTAGACTGCCGACCGCATGACCTCGACCGCCCCTCGCACCAGCGAACTCCTGACCGCAATCGCCGCACGTGAGACCAACGACCTCTTGGTCCTCGATGAGTTGCTGGGTGCGTTTGATCGGCGCGCCTTTGGCGTCATGTTGCTGGCGGTGGTGCTGCCCGTTTTGTTGCCGATCCCAGTGGGAATGGGCGCAATCGTAGGGCCCTTGGTCAGTCTGCTGGGCTTGCAGCTGATGTTGCGTCTGCACAAGCCTTGGATGCCGGAAAAGCTGCGCCAGCGACCATTCTCGCGGCAGACGTTTGCACGTTTCATCGCTCGCATGGCGCCGTGGATGCGGCGATTGGAACACCTCAGCAGGCCGCGGATTGAGGTTTTGTTTGCCGGAGTGCTGGGCAATCTGCTCACTGGATCGATGCTGCTGGCCTTGGGTCTGGTGCTGGCGTTGCCGATTCCGCTGACCAACTACCCGCTGGGATTCCTCGTCATGGGCTATGCGTTCGCTTTGATCGAGCGCGACGGCGTGCTGCTGGTGATTGCCTGGGTCTTGACCCTTGCGCTGATCGGCTCGCTCGCGGGTGTCCTCACCGAGAGCGTGGAGTGGCTGTTGCGGCTCATAGCCTGAGCGGTTTGGGTCCATTGCCGCACTGCACCATCCACTGTAAAACCTGCCAGACTCGGTCTTTCGCCTGCCTTTTCCCGGTCCCTAATGTGCTCGATTCTTGGTCTGCTCGACCTTCGCTCTGACGCCTCCATCTTGCGCGCACAAGCGCTGACGCAATCGCGAAAAATGCGCCACCGCGGGCCAGATTGGTCGGGTATCTATGCCGACGAGCACGCGATTCTGGTCCACGAGCGGCTGGCCATCGTCGGCGTCGACTCGGGCGCGCAGCCGTTGATTAGCCCCGACCGCGGACAAGTGCTGGCGGTAAACGGCGAAATCTATAACCACCGCGCCTTACGCGCTGAACTTGAAGCTGGCTACGCGTTTGCCACCCATTCCGACTGCGAAGTCATCCTGCCGCTGTATCGGCAGGCCGGCGGCGCGGCGCAGATCGATGAGTTCTTGAATCGGCTGGAAGGCATGTTCGCCTTTGTGCTGTGGGATGCCGCCGCGCATCGCTGGCTGATCGCCCGCGATCCGATTGGCATCATTCCGCTGTATTTCGGCCACGATCAGGACGGCACCCTGTACGTGGCTTCTGAGCTGAAGGCGTTGGCCGGCGTATGTACCGATGCGCGCGAATTTCCGCCGGGTCATTACTGGCGGTCTGGCGATGCACAACCCAGTCTTTATTACCGGCCCCAGTGGCGCGAGTTTGCCGATGTCACCGGTGGCAGTCGTAACCATGCCGCCCTGCGCGCCGCGTTCGAGGCCGCCGTGAAGAGCCACATGATGAGCGACGTGCCCTACGGCGTATTGCTCTCGGGTGGTTTGGATTCTTCTTTGGTTGCGGCGATTGCCAAGAAATACGCCAGCCGACGGGTCGAAGAAGACGAGAAGACCGAAGCCTGGTGGCCACAGCTGCACAGTTTTGCGGTGGGTCTGGTCGAGTCACCTGACTTGAAGGCCGCGCGTGATGTGGCCGCACACATCGGCACCGTGCACCACGAGTTGCACTTCACCGTGCAGGAAGGCATCGACGCCTTGGCCGATGTCATCTATCACCTTGAGACCTACGACGTCACCACCATTCGCGCCTCGACGCCGATGTATTTGATGGCGCGGCGCATCCGCGCGATGGGCATCAAGATGGTGCTGTCGGGTGAAGGATCTGATGAGTTGTTTGGGGGCTATCTGTACTTTCACAAGGCACCGAATGCCGAGGCCTTGCACGAGGAAACCGTCCGCAAACTTGATGCTCTACACCTGTTCGATTGCTTGCGCGCCAATAAATCGATGGCGGCTTGGGGCGTGGAAGCGCGGGTGCCGTTTCTGGATCGCCGCTTCATCGATGTGGCGATGGGGTTGGACCCCGAGGTCAAGCTATCAGGTAAACAACGTGACCGGATTGAAAAGCAGTTCCTGCGCGAGGCATTTGCCGGCTACCTGCCTGATCACGTGTTGTGGCGGCAGAAAGAGCAGTTTTCCGATGGCGTCGGCTATGCATGGATCGACTCTCTGAAAGCGCATGCAGCCGCCCAAATCAGCGATCAGCAATTGGCCAGCGCGCGCTTTCGCTTTCCATACAACACGCCGCCAACCAAAGAGGCTTACCTCTACCGCGACCTGTTTCATCGCCATTACCCGCAGGCATGGGCCGCTGAATGCGTCCCCGGCGGCCCCTCGGTGGCGTGCTCAACGGCAGCCGCACTGGAATGGGATGCGTCACTGAAAAATGTGCTTGATCCCAGTGGTCGTTCGGTACAGGCGGTGCATAACGCGGCGTATTGATAGCGCGGCCTGCGCGCATTGTGCTCACCGCGCGTCAAAAAGCGGCCGTGATGGCCACTCTTCAGGCCTCCGGATTGACCCGAGGTCGTGTTGCGAGGCGCAAATCGACGTTGCGTCTAGTCATTCGGATGGCTTGTCACCGATCACGCTGAAATGAGGGTGCGAACTCCCGCCCTCTCGCGACACTTAGACAGGAACGGACCCAATTGCGCGTGCAATTGGGCCAACCTGATGGGGGTTGCGTGGCGGGCTTTCCTTTACCAATCAATTGCCACTGGCACGGCCGGGCGGGTTTCCAACAGCCTGTTAGTAGGTCTGCGGTAGCGAGGCCAAGACCGCATTTCGGCGTTGCTGAGTCAGCATGACCCACTCAGCGACAGAGTCAGCACCGCAACGGCGGCGGGCCAGCGACGATGGCCCCGCGCCGTTGCTTAGCCACGCACCCTCACGGCGTGCCTTGTGTATTGGTATTGACGCCTATTCCGCAGCGCCATTGAAGGCCTGTGTCGCGGATGCAGAGCGGTGGTCAAGCGCGCTTGCCGCATTGGGCTTCGAAGTCCGCATGTTGAAGGATCGCAAGGCGACGCGGGCCCGGGTCGAAGCAGCGATCATCAATTTACTGGACGCCACCCAAGACGGTGGGCAGGCAATCATCCAGTTCGCGGGCCACGCCACCCAGTTGCCTGACCCAACGGCCCCGGCCACCCATGCTTGGACGGAGGCGCTGGTTCCAATTGACTATTTGACCGCCGGTTGCATTGCGAGTGCGGACTTGGCCGCGTTGCTGTTGCCACATGCAGACAGACTCAATATCACGTTGTTTTTCGACTGTTCGCATCCTGGCTCGGTGCCTTACCCAGCCGTCGACGTTGCGCAAGCCGATGGCGACGCGATTGCTGCGAATGTGGCTGAGACAGCGGCACTGCGGCGACGCTATCTGCCGCTTGCAAGCCAGCTTGCGACGGCCCTGGTCACCCGCCAGCCACCGCTGCAAAGCGCGCGTAGTCACGCCGTGCTAACGGTGCCGCATCCCGCGTCGCGGTGGGTGCATGTCGCAGCGGCGCGCCCGGGCGAGTTCGCTTTCGAGTCCGCCGAGGGAGGCAACTTCAGTTTGGCCGCGCTCCGGCACTTGCCCACAGCGATCAAGGAGCGATGGCTGCCTGCACGGTTCATCGATGCGGTTCGCACCGCCTTGCCGGCCAATCGGGCGCAAACGCCACAGGTGCACCCGATTGCTGGACGGCGAAGCGGGCAAGCCTTGCTTGGCAATCTGCTGACCGAACCTTCAGCCAATGCGGTCGCCAAAGTCAACTCGCTCAGCTTGCGTGAACTGATACGCGCGGTGGATGCGTTATCTGTCGATGCTCCCGAGTCAGGGGTGGGAGGCAAGTAGCGTCGACTCGGAGCTTGCACTGCCCGCACTGCCTTCACTGCCTGCTCCAAGGCGAAAGGCGAATGGCACTCGCCACGTGCGCGCCGGATGCGCCATCATCGCGACATGCGATGGTTCTGGTTGTGCCTGCTGTTGGGTGGCGCACTGCACGCGCGCGCAATCCCACTGGAAAGCTTGCCGATCACTACGGCTGTCGATGGCTGTGCTGAGGCAGCGTTACCGATTGTCAGTGTCGCTGGAAGCACGCTAAGGCTCAGTGGCCTCGCCGCCAATCGCCAGTATCTGATCGAGCTACACGAACACGGAATCGATCTGCGAGTCGCAGCCGATGCAACCAAGCTGCGCTGGATCAATTCCGAGCCATGGGCATACGCGACAGAGCCCGTGCAAGCGCGTAGCGACGCGAACGGAGACGCCACGCTCGAATTGCGCATAGCGAATCATTTTGCGTGGGCCAAGTTGCAGGTCCTAGTCACCTGCCTCGATGACAACGCGGCGCAGCGTGTGCAGTCGCTGCAGCGGCGCGCGCGAATCGCCCGGCAGGTCGCCGACGTCAACGCGATGGGTGATGAAACAGCCGCTTTTCGAGCGCTGGTAGAAGCATGGAAGTCGCTGTGGTACTCCGACCGTGCGTCTTCTGGGAGGCTATGGACGCTGCTGCAGCTGGCCCAGCTGGCGTCGTGGGGCGGCTTGGGCGACGAACAGATCGCATGGGCGAAGTTGGCTAGGCAGGAAGCGGAGGTGACGGGCGACGCAATCCGCGCCACGTTCGCCTTATCCCAGATTGGCGGTGTTCTGCTTGCTCAAGGTAAGTCCGGTGTCGATGCGGTGTATTTGCAGGTGATTGCCGACGCTGACCGGCTCAAGCTGCCTGATCTTTCGGCTCGAGCCGCAAATGGTCGCTGCATCGTGTTACGCACGGTTGGCGATGCTGCTGGAGCCGCAAACTGCTATCAATCGACGATCAAGCGCTTTGCGCAACTGGGTGATTTGTCAGCAGAAGGGAGAGCGCGCAACACCCGCGCCACAGCGCTGCTATTCGAGGGCCGCTACGCGCAGGCGAAGCAAGAGCTGGAGTTGGCGGCGTCTTTGGCCAAGCGAAGCGACAATGAAATGCTGGCCGCACGGGTGTGGCTGGTGCAAGCGCAAGTGGCGCGTTGGAGCGGTGAGTTTGAGCGCGCGCTTATGTTGCTCAACGAAGCGCTCACCCTGCACCGACGCCTAGGACGGGTTGACGACATTGCGAGAGTCGAACGCCAAGTCGCACAGACCTATGAACTTGCTCAGGAACCGGCGCGTGCCGAGCACTTCTTCAAAGCCTCCTTGGTGAGCGCGCAGCAGCGAGGCGATGGAGCAGCCGTTGCCGACCTGCAGGTCTCGCTGGCAAGGCTGAGCGCCGCCCGCGCTGATTTCGTCGCGTCGTTGGGCCTGCTTGATGTTGCCATCACTTTCTTATCGCGTGATCCGAACAATTCATCCTATGCGGTCGCAATGCTGCAACGCGCCGACGTCGAGCTTGCTGCTGGTCGCCAGCAGGCGGCCCGCGCCACGCTAAAGCAGCTTGCCGACTCCGCCCGCTCGCTACCTTGGCGGTATCAGGTACGACTGGATGCATTGCGACTTCGGGCCGGGAATTCTGCTGCGCTGGTTGATGTTGAGCGTTCGTTGCTGCCAGCCGCTGAGCAGGCTTTGGCTAAGGGTGATTTGACGCTATTTCTTGAGCTTTCGGAGGCAATTTATACCGTCCGTGATAGTCGCGGCGATCATCTTGGTGCCCTCGAAACGGCAATGTTTGCCGTTGAGCGAGGTATCAACGTAGCAGCACGTGTGCGCAGCCCCACATTGCGCAACTCGTTGCTGAGCAAACTAAAATTGTTTGCCGCTGCGCCATTCTGGCAATTGAACGATGGACCGCTGGATCCGCCGACTGCGCGTTCGGCGCTAACTGGACTTGAGTCGCTGCGTGCGGTCGAGCAAACGCCATTTGCGGCTGAGGCTGACGAAGATACGCTGGTTGAGCTAGAGCGAGGCTTGGCAGACGCTGCTGCCAGCGCAGCAGTAAGCACGCCTGAACGCGAACGCCTTTTGCTGCGACTCACCGCCAAGGAAGCGAGCACCTTGAGAGCGGAATCGGGGTTGCTTCGGCCCCCCGGTGCAACTGCGCAGGAGGCCCTTGCTGTTGGTCAATTCGGCAGTTTGTTTTATCTAGTGATGGGAGCTGACCGGGCTGGAGTCTTGACCTTCGATCATCGAGGCTGGCGTTGGCGCGGCGACCTCGATGCGCCTGCAATACAAGGTGCCGCGCGTTCCTTGCAAGTGTTGTTGAAGGACGCTCATGGGCCGCGTGACGCCATTGATGCGCAGGTGTCGGCGTTGGCTGCCGCGCTCAAGTGGTCGACCTTGTTTGAGGTCGCGCCTAAGCGATTAATCAGCGTGTTCGATGGAAGTCTGGCGACACTCCCAATCGGTCTCTTGCCGGCGCCGGGAGGTTCCGCCAAATACCTGATTGAAACCACCGAATTGGCGGTCATGCAATCGCTCAGGCCACGTCCCGCGACAGCCTATTCACGGCTGCATCTCGGCGCTGCATCTGCCGGCGGGATCAACGGGTTGCCGGAGCTTGCAGCGAGTACCCGCGAGTTGGCTGAAGTCAGCGCGCTTTGGCCGCAGCTCGCTCAAAAGCAGCGCAGCGCGATGACGCGGACCGACTTGGCCGTGGCCTTGGCAGACCCTGCCTCGCTGGTGCATTTGGCGGCTCACGGGCGCGGCGATGGAGGTCGTGTCGAAGACGCGGGGTTATGGCTGGCAAAGGCAGGGGGATCACCAGATTTCGTGAGTGCTCTGCGGCTGCGCCGCATGCCGGTGGCGGCTGAATTGGTCGTTCTCGGTGCTTGCGACACGGCGGCGAGCGCGTCCGGTCGCTCCTTGGGAGTGGGCGGTGTGGCAGGCAGTTTGGTCGACGCGGGAGCGGGCGCGGTGGTGGCGACGCGGTGGCCAGTGTCTGATCGCGTCGCGCAGCTGTTTGCGGTTGAGTTTCACCGCCGCTTGTCCGCAATGCCGCAAGCCCAAGAGGCCGCCTTAAATGGCGCCGTATTGGCGCTTAGGCGAACGCCGTTTGGTCGCCACCCCACGCATTGGGCTGGATGGTTCTTGCTGCGCAGCGGACCGCCCACCAGCGAGCAATTTACTCGCCAAAACGAATGAGCGAGCCATGAGCCAAATCCGGCAAGTGCGAAATATCACCCTGTCGTGACACTTGTACTCCTGAAGCCAAGCCAATTTTTGGCGCGGCACTTTCGGAGACAAGGCCATGCTCACTTACATCCAATCGGCAATTCGTTCGTTTCGCTCAGCCTTTGCCGCGCGTCGCCAACCCGACCTGACCTTGCTTGGTCAGACGCATCGTGACTCATTCCAAGAGCAGCAAGCGCGCGCCATCGAGACACGGCTGTTCTTCGACACTCAGCTTTTGGCATCGGCCCAGGCGCGGCAGTCGCTTGCCTATGGCTTCAAGAAGTCGCTACTAGCGTGCGGCGCTGGCCTGCTTCTGGTGGTAAGCCCAACGCCCGGTCAAGCCGTCGAGTCAACGGAAGTCGAGTCGACGGCGGTCGAGAGCAACATCCCAACCGAGGAAACTTCACTGGGCGAAAAAATCGAACGCTGGTTGGGCGAAGTGATCGGCCTGCTAGGGGACGGCGACGACCCGAAAGACGGTGAGGGCTAGTCGCGCGGCTGAGGCTGATAGCGGACTCGCAACGCTTCGCCAGCCACGACGCCCGCGGCCGTGGCGACTTCAATTCGATAGTCGCCGCCGGCGAGGGCGTCGCGCGGGATTGCGAGGCTGAGCAATCCATCGGTGGCATGCAAGCCTGGCAGGATGATGGGTATCTGGCCGTCCGCGGCGGCCACGAGGCTCAGGGTGAAAGGGCCACTGATATCGGCGGGAGCAGGAACTTCGATCACGACCAACGAAGCGGTCGCGCGCGGTGCGATCAACAACGCCTCGCTATCGCTGCCACGACGGACATCAACGCTAACCCATTCAATGTTACCTACTGCCGTTGGTGCCGGCCCTTGGTTCACAAACGGCAGCACGGCCAACGCACCGAGACCCGCCGCGAGCAGCAGAGACCACGGTTGCTTGTTCGAGACCGGCACGGCTTTGGCCACCATTGGGGCCGCTGCAACTTGGGTCGAAGCCGAGGCCTCACTTGCCAGCGCGCTGCTCAAGTGTTGGTCACTTTGCGCGGCCGCGAGCAGGTCAGGCTCAAAAAAGAGCCTGGTTTCCAATGCATCTGCCGCTGCGGGGTCCAATTCATTGCGCCGCCAAGCCCGCAGGAGGAGGTTGTCAGCATTCGAAATTGACATGTTCATAATCAAACTCCGCCTCAGGCGCTGGATGCGTCGTACTTCAGCGCTTGCCAGATCTGGCTGAAACGCTGTCGTGCGCGATGCAGCACTTTGCCAAATTGCTGCGAGTTCATGGTCATCTGCGCCTGCAAATCGGCAGATGAGGTTTCATTCAAATAATAACTATGCAGCAGCTGGCGGTCGCGTTCGCTAGGCATTGACGCGAGCACCGTGTCCACACAATTGCGCAGCTTCTCGGATTGGCGCTGCTCATCAATGAGTTCGCCCACCTCGCGCTGCGTCTCATCGGCGGTTTCTGCAATCTCGGCGACGCTCGTGGTTTGCCGACGCGAGCGCTTGCGCTCCGCGTTCATGGCCAATTGACGCGCTGTCTGCAGGGCGTACTCCACAAGTGCTGTAGGGTTGCTGACACGGCCTTGGCGCGCGGCCTGCAGAACCGCAATCAAGGCTTCCTGACAGAGGTCATCGACGCTCTCTGCGTGCCTGGCGCGATGCCTGAGTACCACCTGCAGCGGCGCAGTCAGCGCCTGCAGCAACTGCGTTTCTGCGCGTGTGTCGCCGGCGCGGACCGCAGCCAACATGCCCGCATAGTCTGGCGCTTCTGCACGCCGTGGCATCGGCACCACGTCTGCTGAAGGTGGCGGCGGAGCTCCCTCAGCCACGTCGAGCCCTCGCCCTGCAAGGGCAGGTCCTACAAGTCCCAGTCGACCGACAATCGAATTCATCGTCTCGTCCCGTCACTCTCCCCGAGAACCAGCATAGCCATATTGGCTCAATTTGCCAGCGGCAAATTATGTCAGTTGATGGCCCGGAGCTGCTTGCACCGAATCGGGCGTGGCGATTGCCCAGTGTTGGCGAAATTGGGTGCGGAAGCGCACACACAATCCTAGGGAGTGGCGCTGCAAGTCGAGCAGTCGAAGGCGTCGCAGCCGCGAGTGTTAGGCTTTCTGTCGAAGCCTTTCGTTGGCCTACAGCCGCTCGACAATCTCGCCCAGACGAGTCGCTCGCGGCCTCTCCATCGGTACCCTTTCTGGGACAATCGACTGCCATCCCTCGGCGTCTCGTTCAGCAATTTCAAAAGCGAAGAAATAGTCGGGCTCGGCACCCATGCGCAAGTCGGCTATCCGCAAGCGGTCATTCACTACCTCGGCTTTCAGATAGCCGCGGCTGAACCATTGCAAGGTGACCAAGGTTGGCAGAGCTGGCAGAGTCGTTTGCAAGCCAGCGTCGCGCGAGATGGGAATCAACGCCAGCGGTTGATCGCCACCGCGACGCAGCGAATACCAGACCTCGGCGTGCCCGTCGGGTGTTCGCACCAACACGCGCCACAGCAAGGTCGTGAAAGGCGCGGGCGTAGCCAGGATCGCATCGAAAGGGAGCGACCGCGCCTGCAATGCCTCCTCCACCTGCTGCTCGACGTGCTGTTTCGCTATCAGCCCAAACAGCAGATAGGCGTGTGCGACGACCAAACCAACTCCCAACATGCGCAGGGCATGTCGGTTTCGTCGCCACGCCAGCAGACATGCCAGCAAAAGTGGCAGGGTGTACAGCGGGTCGATGATGAACACGTTCGACCACGCCGTGGGTGGCGGCATCAGTGGCCACCAGATCTGAGTCCCGTAGACCGTGCAGGCATCCAGCAAGGGATGGGTAATCAAGCTCAGCCATACCGCCAGCCACCAGCGCTTTGGGGTTACTTCGCGCAAGCCCATGTCGATTCGTCGCAGCAACCACGCCAATGGCGGCGCGATGGCGCTCAGGACAAACAGCGAGTGGCTGAAACTGCGATGGCGGACGAACTGCTCGACTGGATCGAGATGGCCCAACACCAGCACGTCTAGGTCGGGCAAAGTGCCGAGTGCGGCACCATAAATCAGGCATCGGCGTAGCGGCTGGCGGGCGACGATTCCACAAACGGCAGCGCCCAGAACAATTTGGCTTAACGAGTCCATTGCTAAACTTCCGGTGTCCTAGGGCGACCGGCTGAACAATAGCCGACCTGGTTGTCGCCGTGCGAGCGAGTTGCATGCAGCCGCCACGCGCGCCATGTATGATGCGCGCCCTCAATCCATCCCTTCATGCGAATACAAGGATACGTCCAGCGATGAGCAGCTTTCTCTTCACTTCCGAGTCGGTGGGCGAAGGCCATCCGGACAAGGTCGCCGACCAGATTTCCGATGCCGTGCTTGACGCGATCATCGCGCAAGACCCGCGTGCGCGAGTCGCTTGCGAGACTTTGGTGAAGACCGGCGTTGCCATCGTTGCCGGCGAAATCACCACCTCGGCGTGGGTCGATCTTGAGAGTATCACCCGTAAAGTCATCGTCGATATTGGCTACAACAGCTCCGACATCGGCTTCGATGGCGCGACTTGCGGCGTATTGAATCTGATTGGCAAGCAGTCGCCGGACATCAACCAAGGCGTTGATCGCAAGAAGCCGGAAGAGCAGGGCGCGGGCGACCAAGGCCTGATGTTTGGCTACGCCACCAACGAGACCAAAGAGTTCATGCCGGCAGCGATCCACCTGTCGCACCGCTTGGTTGAGCAACAGACCAAGGTGCGCAAGGCGAAGAAGTCGCCATTGCCGTGGTTGCGCCCGGATGCGAAATCGCAAGTCACTTTGCGCTATGAGAATGACAAAGCGGTCGCCATCGATGCGGTGGTGCTTTCGACCCAGCACGACCCCAGCGTCAAGCAAAAGGACTTGGTGGAAGCCGTTCGAGAGTACATCTTGAAGCCAGTGTTGCCGGCCAAGTGGCTGCACAAGGGAACCAAATTCCACATCAATCCGACCGGCAAATTCGTGATCGGTGGACCGGTGGGCGATGCTGGCCTGACCGGTCGCAAGATCATCGTTGACACTTACGGCGGTTGGGCACGTCACGGTGGCGGCGCGTTCTCGGGCAAGGATCCATCCAAGGTCGACCGCTCGGCAGCCTATGCCGCGCGCTATGTCGCCAAGAACATCGTCGCTGCGGGTTTGGCTGATCGTTGCGAAGTGCAGGTCAGCTACGCCATCGGCGTCGCCGAGCCAACCTCGATTTCCGTCACCACCTTTGGCACCGGCAAGATCAGCGACGACAAGATCGAGAAATTGATTCGCCGGCATTTTGATCTGCGGCCTTACGGAATCTTGCAGATGCTGGACCTAGTGCATCCGATTTATCAGACCACCGCCTCGTACGGCCACTTCGGACGTACGCCGGCGAAAGTCGAATACACCAATGCCGCCGGTGAGAAGCAAACCGCGCTCTCGTTCTCGTGGGAGCGCACGGATCGTGCGGAGGCACTGCGCGCCGATGCCGGTCTGAAATAAAGAAGACTCACTGCCGCATCGACGATTGCAGTCGATGCGGCAAGCTGGGCGAAGCAAACTGTGTCAGGCGAACTGTGTGAGGCA
>JANNWF010000452.1:0-17621 GCA_031408455.1 Pseudoxanthomonas sp.
GCCTTTCATCAGCACGTCGCCGTCCGTTCCAGCAACAAACTCTTCACCGCGATTAACCAAAATGCTGCCCTCCACATCGGCCAAGGTAGCCGACGATTTCGGAGCCTCAGGCTGTGCAAATGCAGCAAAAGAGAGCAAAAGTGCGCTCGCGAGCGTAGTGAATTTAATGAATTTCATGCCAGCCTCTGCTCATCACTGCTGGTCAAACCAGCGGTACCCGCAGGATGCCACAGCAACGAGCACAGCGGCAACCGTTGCAATGGCAGGCGTTGGCTTTTCACTCAGGATTCGGTCTCGGACGTACGAATGATTTTTAACGCATCAAACCACGCGCGCCCACCCACCCACTGCTCAGCCGGGACGCGCGCATCCAGCCGCAGCACTAGCCGCTGGCTCCGACAGCTCTCGCCCGGCACTACAAAGTCAACCGCAAACTCTGACCAACTCAGGCGACCGGCCAATTTATCTGTTTCGGCAATGGGCACGCTCGGATTGGATTGGCAATGGATAACCCACTTCAATCCGCGCTCATTGCGCAGGTCGTCCAACCTCACCCTGCCCTGCAACCGGTAAGTGCCCGCCGGCAACGCCAAGCGTTGTTGCACATGCTCGAACGCAACTCGACGGTTTCGGAACTCGACTACCAGCGCATTCTGCCCTTCCACACCGGTACCACCTTGCGTGCGAATCGACGCGCCAGCTACCCGGCCCCATTGCCAGCCAAACCCCCCGCCAGAGGTGGGAAGCTCAAAGCCGCCATCGAAGACATTGCCGATCCGGCTGCGCTGCTCCACAGGAAGCCCATCTACCCACAGCCAATGCGCTTTGGTTGCCTGCTCGTTGGCCAGCAGCCGGTTGATCCACAGATCGCGCTCTTGTCGGGTTAGCGAATGCACCGAAACGCGCAAGCTATCAAATACTTCATCCAGCGCCGCCTGACTGTCCGCGCGTTCCGCCCAAGTGGACAAAAAGCGATCTCGCCACGCGGGTGCGTGTGTTCCCATCCATGTCACTAGTGCGGCGCGGCCTTGCGGGTGCTGGGCCATCGACATGAGCGCGGGCATCAATGTGTGCATCTGCCGCGGAGTTAACCGCAACAATTGATCGTAATGGAACGCGGCTTGGTCGAAATCGCCTGTTGCCACCGAGTAGTCCGCAAGCCACGCTTGGGTGAGGCGCTCGCGAGGCGCGCGATGTGCGGCGATTTGCATAAGCGCGAAGGCTTGCTCAGTGTGCCCGTTGCGGTCTTGCAAGCGGCCCAAGGCAGCGTAAGCCGACCCGCTGAGTGGCGAGCCTTGCAGCAAACGGGTCGCAAGATTGCCAATCTGCGCATCCACCGCCGGCGATGGTGGTAACTCAGACAGCCGCTTTAACTCCCGCATCGAGGCTTCAGCTTGACTGGGCCAACGGGCAAGCGAACTCTGCGGATCTTCAGTGGCGATGGCATCCGCTTGCCCTTGGCGCACTATTAGCGCGGCCAAACCAAGCGCCAGCGGAATCGTCAGTAGACGAACGATCAGCCACCATCGACTCACAGCTTGGAACTCCCGCCACTCGAGTCCAGCCGCAGCAGACGCAACTGCCCAGCTTCTTCGACCATCACGAACTGCAGCGTGCCTTCTACGACTTGCTTGAACAGGCGCCCCTGCTTTCGATAGCGAGCCTCAAACGAACCCTGCCCGCGCAAGGTGTCCCCTTCCTCTCGCCAAGCCAATCCGTTAACCACGATGCTGCGATCGGAGGTCGTGTCGAACAGTCTGGCGTAGTCGGCAGCTAGCGCCAAACTGCCACCGTTCGCGGAGTTGGCACGTCGCGAGAACAAGGCTACTAGTCCGTTGAGGTCGCCACTGGCATAGGTCTGCGAAAACGACAGGAACAGTCTCTCAACGGCAACCTTGGCGGCATATCCCGAGGCGTCCGCCCGCACGGGCAGAACAGATGTGGATGCCTCGGGAGCATTGGCAGGCGCTGGGCGCGCTGGCAATTGCGGCATGGGTGCCCCGGCTTGGGGCTGGGTCGTAGAACTGACCAGCGACTGTGTTGCAACCACGGCTGGCGCTGGTCGCCCGGCTATTTGCAGCGTGGCCGGCGCTTGCTGTTGGCTGACCATCGATGTGCCTGGCCGGACTTCAGCCTCGTCGGCGCGAGGCTGCAGCGCGGCCGGCTCGGGTAAGCGCTCGCTCAGCGCTACGTTGGCGGTGACTTGGATGGAGTTGGCGTCTGCAGGGCGGTGCATGCCTGGGTGGTCAGGGGCAATAGCGCCCGGTTGGGCAAGACTATCGTCGCTGGCAACCAATTGCCTAGCAGTGGTCGGTGACGGCACTTGCAACGAAACCGCAGACTCATTGGCCGCATTCTCAGATGCAGAAGGCGGCACCTTGGCCTGCGATACACGAGACTGTGTAAGCCCAGCGTCCGACGCGGCTTGGAGTCGTGCATCAAGCGACTGCTGCGCGGCGAGAGCTATCGCGAGCTCGTCTCGATAGGCGTTGCTGCGCGAGTTATCCAGCTGATTTGTGCCGGCCCGAACTGGCCGCGGGCGATCTAGCTGCGACTGCGCATCAGCGGTAATTGTGGGCGACGATTGCTGGTTCAAAGTTGCCAGCTCGTTCGTTTCGCTCGATATTGAGTCATTGATGCCAGCGGCCGGTGTCGGCTCAGCCATGGGCACCAGTACTTCGTCGCCTGAGAGGCCGTCGCTAAACAGGCCCCAACTCACCACCGCCGCAACCAATCCGAGCAAAGCCGTTGCGCCAATGGCCGCGGACCGATGCCGATGAGGGGCAGACGGTGGCCGATCTTGCGACGGCGGGGGCGGGTCGCATACGACCACGCTGGGGCCGTGGCTTGGCGCATCTGCTTCGGCGTCCCAGCCATCGGTCCGTGCCGACCAGCCATCGATCTCGCCTTCGGCTGACGCAGCAATGCGTGCTTCCATCGATTCCAGGCTGCCAGCGGATTTTAGGACCCGCCAAGCGCGGTTGACCCGGTCTGCATAGGCGGCTTCCCAGTCGGCGCTTCGATCGGGATGTACCAGCCCAATCAACATTCGCCGATGCTCACGTATTTGCTGGGTGTCGGCGCCAGGGTGCACGCCAAGCACTCGCCACGGGTCGCTTTCAGATTCGCGCGATAACAACTGTTGTTCGACGTAAAAGCGCGCCGCCTCACGCAACTCGTCCGCCGAGGAATGAGTAGCAGCGACCGCTGCGATAACTGCCTCTGCCTGACCCGCCGCGACGCGCAGCACCTCAATGACGTCATTCGGCAACTGTTTAATTCGGCATTCCGCATTGAGCGCTGGCTGCCGATGCAACGCCAACGCCAAATGCAATGCCTCGCCGCCGGCCACCGCGCGGGCCCCTATTTGGCCAAGCCGAGCCGCTTAGCGTCGCTGCCCCGTCGAACATCACCCTTACCAGGCCGCGTCAATCCATACGCGTATTGGTAGTCGTACTTGGTGTGCTCTTCTTTAAGCTTGGTCAGCACCACTCCGAGCAGATGCGCGCGCGCACCTTGCAAACGCTTGATCGCAGCTTGGATTGCGCCGACTCGTGTTCTACCTGCCTCAACCACGATCAGTGTGCCGCTGGCGAGATTGGAAAGAATCAAGGCATCGGCCAAGCCGAGCACCGGCGGACAATCGATCAACACTTGATCGTAACGTTCGTTCGCTTGCGTACACAGGCTCAGCATGCGCGGACCGGCCAACAACTCAGCTGGGTTGGGCGGCAATGTGCCACTGGTTAGTATCCACAAGTTCTCATTGGCGACTGGCTGGATACACTCACCTGGCTTGGCCGCACCCGCCAAGCAGTTGCTTAGCCCCAACGTGTTCTCTACCCCAAACACACGGTGCAGGGACGGGTTGCGCAAGTCGGCGTCGATCAGCAATACGCGCTTGCCGAGCTGGGCAAAATTGCGTGCCAGCGCCACCACCGTTGTGGATTTGCCTTCGCCGGGTGAGGTGCTGGTGACAACCAAGGTCGCCGGAATGCCGCGGTCAGTGGAAAACTGCAAGGCTGTTCGCACGGATCGATAGGACTCCGAAAAGCTCGAGCGCATGTCTGTGCTGGCTTCTTCCGTCGTCATTTCGCGGTCTAATTTCGGCACCATGCCGAGGAAAACCAGTCGCAGCTTGCCTTCAACATCCACTGGCGACTTGATGGTGTCATCCAAAAACTCAAGGAGTAGTGCGAGCACGATGCCAAAACACAGCCCCATGGCCAGACCAAGCGACACGTTGCGACGCATGTTGGGCGAGACTTGGTACGCCGACTCGGCACGATCAACGATGGCCAAGTTGTTTGCCTTGACGCCTGCAGCCACGCCTATTTCTTTGTAGCGCTGTAACAAGCCGTCGTAAAGCTGGCGGTTGGTATCGACTTCACGCTTCAAGATGTTGTAGCGGATGCTGCGCGTCTGAATGTCCAGCACGTCGGCCTTCAGGTCGACCAACATCTCGGACAAGGTCGCTTCCTGCGCCAATGCCGCTTCATACTCGGCGCGGATGGCTACTTTGATCGACTCGACTTCGCTCAGCACTTGGCGTTCGAGCTCGTCGATCTGCCCCCTTAGCTCTTGCATGGCCGGATAGGCCGGCTTGAAGCGAGCCAAGCGGTTCTGATACTCGGCCTGCAACTGCCCTTTTTGCTCCTGCAAGGTCTGAATGATGGACTCAGCGCCGATCATGCCAGCCACCACCGCGCCAGTAGAGGCTTGAGCCTGCCGCCAACGCGTTTCCGCCTTGAGTCGATCTGAGCGTGCCTGTGTTAACGCCGAATTGGCGCTGAGCATGTCTTGTTCCGTCAATGTCCCGGACGAGAGATCAGGGCCGACTGCGACGATCTGCTCTTTGGCGGCAAACTCAACCAACGTACGCTCGGAGTCCTCCAGTTTGATTTTCAGCTCTTCGAGCCGATCTTCGAGATAGGTCTTCGCGTAGGCAGACGAATCAAAACTCCTTTCAAGGTTGCTCGACAGGTAGGTCTCCATCAGCGAGTTGACAGCGCGCACTGAGAACCCTGGGTCGGTACTTTGAAAGCTGATACGGGCCAAGTCTGAATCGCCCACTTGGTTGACGCCGACGCTGCTGGAAAACCAACCAGCAGCTGAGCGTTCAAACGCCGCCACTTGATCAGCAGTGCGTTCGATCGGCGCCTCTGCTTCCGGCGCTGCACCGAGAAACGCCATCACTTGGTCCCAACTGGAGGGCGATTGCAGCTTCTCGTACTCGCCGCTTTCAGCCAGCCCCATATCGGCAACCACGCGCTGCGCCAACGCACGGCTGCGGATGAGCTCTTGCTGAGTCGCGAAATAGTTGCCAGCCCACTTTTTCCCGCTTTCAACGTCGCCGACGTCAACAATTTGATCTTGACCCGAGGCTATTTCGATGGTCGCTGAGGCGGCGTAGATCTTGGGTTCCAACAGGGTGTTAACGGTAGACCATGCCCCTGCCACCAAAACAATGGCTGCAATAAGCCATTTGCGCTTGACAATTGACCGCCAGTAAGCCGAGAGATCGAGGTGATCCTCGCCCTCTGAGGTTTCGCCGCGGCTCAAAAACGCGGCCAAGGGCCGCTGTTGTGCCGTGACCAGTGCTTGCTGCGGGGCCTCGACCGGGCGTGTCGCCGGCAGGCGGGACTCGGGCTCGTCGCCGTTGGGACGCGGATTGTTCTGCTGGTCCATCGATGTGAATCCTAAAATCAGCGAGCGGAAGCTCGCGAGGGCGTTAGTACGGGCGGAAGATACTGAAGAATGAGAAAGCCTCCAAGAATCGCCGCATTGCACTGCGCGGACCGGACTGATCGACCACGATCACGTCATCGCCATAGACCTCGGGATCGACGGCGTTGCCACCGCGGATCGCCTGAAGGTCGAAAACCGCGGCCATTTTTTGCGCATCCACCGTCCGGAAAATAACAATCCCCTTCAGATTAGCTAGGTCTGTGACGCCGCCCGCCTTGGCAATTGCCTGCAAAAGTGTCGTTCGACCTTGGATCGGGTAAACGCCCGGCCCACCGATCGCACCCTCCATGGTGATCCGCTGACTGGAGAACTCCTTGACGAAAACAGTGACTTGCGGATCTTGTAGGTAGGCTTCCGACAATTTCGCAGCGATCAGCTTCTCAAGCTCGTTCACCGTCAATCCGCCGGCCAACAGCGTGCCCACTAAAGGAAGCGAAATCTGCCCGCTCGAGTTGATGCGCACGGTGCGATTCAATTCGTCGACTTGGAAAACCGATATTTCGATCAAGTCTTGACCACCGATTCGGTACTCGGCTGTACCGACATAGGCCCCGGTGTTTGAGGTGGTGTCCGGTGGACCCAGCTGGTCGGTGGTCGTGACAATTTTTGCCGTGCCGCTGCGCACGGGGCCTGAACTGGTGAGACAGCCGCCCAGCAAAACGGAAAGCAGCAGCAAAACGGCGATGCGGAACAATTTTTCGATCATTGCTTACTCAAAGAAAACCCGAAATGGCGCACACCAACTCAAACAGAACCAAGCTCAAATCGAGCCGAGCACACGTCGCCAAAGACTAGGCCGCGGCGGTCGCGATGCACTGTCCATGATTGGCAGCAATGCTTCTGGCGCGATATCCCGCAACACAGCCGCCGGTCGACTAGCAACCATTCGAGTAGCTTCTCCCTCACCCAATCGCTTGGCTACCGCATGCATCCCTTCTGCCAACCAAGGCGCCCGCTTGTCTGCACGGTGCGCGTCGGTGGCAACGATGTGGACCAGCCCTTCGTCCAGCATGCGCTCGGACCAATACTTCGCCCGCGGTCCAAATCGGCCAGTGATGGCTCCCGATGTCAACTGCATCCATGCCCCGCCCTTGACCAGTTTGGCGAACAACGGGTAGTGGCCATCAATCCACGACAACCGCTCGGGATGAGTAAGAATCGGGACATAGCCGGCAGAAACGAGGTCGAAGACTACGTTCTCAAGGCGGGGTGGCGCAACGTGGTGCGGCGGCTCGAATAGAAAATAGCGCGTTCCATTCAGGGTTGGGATGCGCCCCGCACGCAATCCATCGAGCAAATCGGGCGTCAGGTGCACGTCGGCACCTTCCACCAATTGCAAGGGGATATTCGCATCTTGCAAGGCCAATCGCAGGGCAGCGATGGCTTGCCGGATGCCGACCGCGTTGTTCTCGTACATGCCCGGATAAATGTGCGGTGTACAGGCAGTCACGCGGATTCCGTCTGCCACCGCCACCCGCGCCATTGCCAACGACTCGGCCAAATCGGGAGCACCGTCGTCGATGCCGGGCAGAATGTGGCAATGCAGGTCGATCACGACACGCCGGACTCTTGTTCGACCGGTAACGCGCTGTCTCGCAGCCTCGAAGTCTGAGGCGTTGGCCGCAGATACAGTCGGCGGTGAAGGCCGCCGAAGAACCGCTGCGAGCGCAGAGGACGCGCTGTCACCCAGTAGTGAAAAGCGCAGAGTCCGAGGAAGACCGCAACAAAGATCGGGTGCGGTAAATCCCACCTCAAGGCCAGCGCTGCGATCAGGCCAATGAGCAAGGACAGCCCACCTAAGGTCAGTACGACCTGGCTGTGACTAAAACCGGCGTCGAGCATCTGATGGTGAATGTGGCCGCGATCAGCAGAGAAAGGCGAGCGCCCCATGTGTACGCGACGCACGATCAACACCAAGCAATCCAACAATGGAAATAGGATTAGAAACGCTGGAAGTACTGGACTCACCGGATGCCCAGCGTTTTGGGTCAGACGAAAACTCACCCATGCGATCACAAACCCCAAAAATGCGCTGCCCGCATTGCCCATAAACGTGGTGGCCTTGGGTTGACCCGGCCGACGCAGGTTGAACCACAGAAAAGCGAGCAGTCCGCCCGCCATCAGGGCAAGCAAAGGCAGCATGCCGTAATTGCCCGAATACACCGCCGCGGCCCCCAGCATCGCCAGCGCGGCCAACACCAAGGTACCGGCCAAACCATCGATGCCATCCGCCATGTTGATGGCGTTGATGAGGCCGACGGTCGCGAACACGGTGAAAGGTACCGACAGCCAGCCCAATGAAAGATGCCCACGACCGACCAAGGGACCGATTTGCTCGACTTGAACACCGCCGATATAGATCATCACCAGCGCCGCAGCGGCTTGCGCGGTAATCCGCCAATACCAGCGAATGTCGTAGAGGTCGTCTAGCACTCCGACCACCAGAAGAATCAAAGCCGCCAGACTAAAAGCCGGCAGGCGGCTGGTGTCATCGATCAGCACCCACGCCAATGCAACCACCGCCACCATGACGCCTATGCCGCCGACGACCGGGGTCGGCGCGGCGTGATCCTTGCGTCCTAGCGGGTGATCCATGAGGTCCAACACCGGAGCAACGCGCAACAAAATCAGCATCAGCGCCCAACAGAGCGTCGCGGCCAAAGCCATCATCAACAGTAAATCAATAAGCACCTTGCCTCCTGCTGTTCATTGGCGACAAGCCGCTCGAACGAGTCCGATGGCGTTGTTGCCACGTCAACGCAACGCCCCCTGTCGGCGCTCCATCTCCGTGCACACTTCGCTCAACCACTGAGCATTTGCGAAAATTGTGACACCTATCACAGGCTCCTGATTGTTCGCTTGCGAACGGAATGTGGCCGCCTGTCGAGTTACAAGCGCATTTTGGCGTTCAAATTCTGCTCCCGAGTATACCGGCGGGAAAATTACATTCGGTCTACGCACCCAATATGGATCAATTCGTTACCTTTGCTTGCTCGTCCTGAGACTGAGCAATGACGGGGGCGCGCTAAACGTGTCGGGATTGGCCAGCGGCCAGAACAGCTTGAATACGGGGTGCTCAGACTCACCTTCGATCAGGGCCCCAGCCTGCACGAATTGGTGCAGCGCAGCAAGCGAGCGGACCTCGGTGGACGAAACGCGACGAATGACGTGCTCGGGCCCTAGCTCGTCCGGATGACGCAGCCCCGCCGCCGACAAAAGCTCTCGCAGCGCCTTCAGCGTGTTCTGTTGGAAGTGATAGACACGGGTGGCCTTGTCGGCGACGACCAAGGCCTGCTGCCGCAATGGGTCTTGCGTCGCGACACCGGTGGGACACGCACCGGTGTGGCAAGTCTGCGACTGGATGCATCCCAACGCGAACATGAAACCACGTGCCGAATTGCACCAATCTGCGCCCAGCGCAATGATCCTCGCGATATCGAACGCGGTCACGATCTTGCCGGCCGCGCCGATGCGTATCTGCCCGCGCAAGTTGAGGCCGACCAAGGTGTTGTGGACCAACAGCAGCGCTTCGCGCAGCGGCGCGCCAACGTGATTGCTGAACTCTAGCGGAGCCGCACCGGTGCCACCCTCGCCACCGTCGACGACGATGAAATCCGGCGTGATGCCGCTGGCGACCATTGCCTTGGCGATAGCGAACCACTCCCAAGGATGACCAATCGCCAACTTGAATCCGACTGGCTTGCCGCCGGACAGTTGCCGCAATTGATCGACGAATTCCAGCAACTCACGCGGCGTTGAAAACGCCGAATGCGCGGCCGGCGAATTGCATTCCACGCCAATCGGCACGCCGCGTGCGGCGGCTATCTCGGCGGTGACTTTGGCACCCGGCAAGACGCCACCATGACCGGGCTTGGCGCCTTGGGACAATTTGATCTCGATCATCTTGACCTGATCGAGCGCGGCATTCTCGGCAAATCGCTCAGGAGAGAATCGCCCGTCAGCGGTTCGGCATCCGAAATAGCCGGATCCGATCTCCCATACCAAGTCGCCGCCTGGTTCGCGGTGATAGCGTGAAATCGAACCCTCGCCGGTGTCGTGATAAAAGCCACCGCGCCGCGCGCCTTCATTCAAGGCAAGGATGGCATTGGCCGACAGCGAGCCAAAACTCATCGCCGAAATATTGAATACGCTGGCGCCATACGGTTTGCTGCAGCGCGATCCTCCGATCGACACGCGAAAATCGTGCGACTCGATCTCAGCCGGCAGCATCGAGTGATTGATCCACTCGTAATTGGCTTGGTAGACATCGAGCTGGGTACCGAACGGCCGCTTGTCGAGGACGTTCTTTGCGCGCTGGTAGACGATGGAGCGCTGCACGCGGGAGAACGGTGTCTCGTCGGCGTCGGATTCCAGAAAGTACTGCCGAATCTCCGGCCGAATTGCCTCGAACATGAAGCGAAAGTGGGCCAGCACCGGGTAGTTGCGGCGGATCGAACTGCGTGATTGGCGAACATCCCAGACGCCTGTCAGCGCCAGGGCGAGCAGCGGCAGAGCTACCCACACCCAGTAGCTGGCTACCAACAAGGTGGCGAGCAAGCTGATGATCGCGAACACGCAGCACGCGATCCAAAAGAAATAGCGCGATGGCAGCACGGATCTATCCTGATCGAGGAACCCGGCCAAGCATAACTTGCTCGTGATTCTCAATATCCACCAGCGCGATCGCCAGCGACCAGGTCGATCAACGGCAGAGAGCGAGGCATGGTTTATTTGGAGCGGACGGTAATCAAAGCGGCAATAGAGTTGTGTGGAAACCGGCTCAGTACCACGTGATCTCACGAAAAACTTTGTTGATTACTCGACCAATCAAAAAGCCGTCATTCCGGCGAAAGCCGGAATCCAGGGCGGGGTTGCGGCACAGCTGAAGTGGATTCCGGCGTTCGCCGGAATGACGACCTAAGTGAATAGAATTGGACCTAACCTGCCAGCAAGCGCTCGGCCAACCGCGACCAGCGCTGCTCGCGCCGCGCAATCGCGGTTCTGAACGCGTCGACAGCACCGCAAACGATCATCGACTCCCGGCTGCGACTCAGCCCGGTGTAGAGCCATTCTCGCGTGAGCAACGGTGAATCGGCGGCGGGCAGGAGCAACACGACCTGCGCGAACTCAGAGCCTTGCGCCTTGTGCACGCTCATCGCATAGGCCGTGTCGTGCGCGGGCAAGGTATCTACCCGCAATGCTCGCGGCAGCCCACTGCCATCAACAAACCAGGCGCGCAGTCCCAATACTGCGTCTGCAGCGATTACGCCGAGGTCGCCATTCCAAAGATCCAGTGCGGGCGCATTTTCGCGAATCAGAATCGGCTGACCATCGTAATGAAGGCCTGATGGGCGCTTTTCTAGACAGGCCACTTCGGCTGCCGCGTTCACGCCAGCAACGCCCCGGCGGCCTTCATTACCGGCGCACAGCACCCGAAATTGCAGCAGCGCGGCGAGCCGTCGTTCAATGCTGGGGTCACGCAATCCATGGAAACCCTCGCGCCAGACCTGCTGCCAGCGCCGGCTGTAGGGATCGATGTCGTCCCACTCTGCATGCAAGGTCGCGTGGCCGTTGTCCAGCGCGCTGACGGCACCATCGCTTTTACCCGTCCGCACCTGGAGCAACAGACGCGCTACCGGCGCATCCGTGGCGAATCGATGACTGCGGGTCAAAGCATGGGCAATCCGCTGGATGGGCGCGCTGGCGGTCGGCGACTGTACGGCCAGCAGATCGGCCAGCACACGACCGCCACCCAAGGCGGGCAATTGGTCAGGGTCACCCAGCAGGATCAAGCGTGCCTCCGTGGGCAAGGCACGCAGCACGTGCACCAGCATCGGCAGGTCCAGCATCGATGCCTCGTCGAGCAACACGATGTCGATGGGCAGGGGTCGATCTTCGCCAAATCGTGGCTGTGCCCGTTGCGGCTGCACGCCCAGTAAGCGATGTAACGTTTGCGCGCCAACAACGGGTGCAGATAGCGCGACCTGCTGATCGCGCAAGCTGGCGCCCAAGCGCGCAGCCGCCTTGCCTGTTGGCGCCACGGCCGCCACCCTCAGCGCGTGCGGCGACAATGCTTGCAAGTAGGCGAGCAAGCGCGCGGCGGACCACGTCTTGCCGGTACCAGGTCCACCGGTGAGTACCGTCAGCCCAGAGCGTGCAGCGTGTCGCAATGCCGCGCGTGCCGGTTCGTTTTCAGGCGAAGGCGGCAACAGCTGGTCGAGGTGCGCCTCGTTGGGGTCGTGAACGCCTTCGAATCGGCGGCTGGCGAGCGTCAGCAAGCGGCCGGCTGCTTCCATCTCCAGTTGCCACACCCTGCGCAAATACAGCAACCCATGATCTTCCACGAACGCCCGATCGGCTGCAGGCGGACCGACGTGGCGATGCTCGCCTAGCGCGGCCAGCATTGCCGCGGGCGTCGGCGGGACCTTGCGCAGCGCATACAGCAGCGGCTCAAGTTCGCCAGCTTGCAACGCGGATAGCGACAGGCCGGTGTGTCCTTGGCGTGTCGCCCAGGACGCCAAGGCCAGCGCTGCCGACGCCGCCGGATCGGCAGCACCGAACCGCTGCGCCGTGGCCAAGTCGATGGCAGCGAGTCCGCTCATGGCAATGCAATCCCGTTTGCCCAAGCATCAAGTGCAGCAATCATCGAATGCGGCGGCCGGTCCACAAACACCCCGTGTGCACCGCTGACATCAAGGCCACGCAAATAGACGTAGCAGACGCCGCCAAAATCGCGGGTGTAGTCATAGGCTTCGCCCAAGCGAGCGCGCAAGTGGCGGTGTACGGCCAAGCTGTAGAGCAGGTATTGCAGGTCATAGCCCGCGCTGCGGACGGCCGTGGCCAAGGCCGCTGGCGCGTAGTGGGCAAGCGTGGCACCCAGCCGATTGGTCTTGTAGTCGAAAATGTAATAGCGGCCTTGCCAGCGAACCACCAGATCGATGAAGCCACGCATGAATCCGCTCAGGCGCTCACGCGAAAAGATCTGCTCCTCGTCGTCAACGCGACCGCGGGTGGCGATAGCAAGGAATCCGTCCAGTGCGGCGTTTGTGAGTGGAAAGAAGAATTCCAGCTCGGCCAGACGATCCGACGCTGCGAGCTGTCCGAGCCGCAGTCCATCGATCAATGATGCCGCGCAAAGCACATCGACACGGTCGCTCAAATAGCTCGCCGCATTTTGTGCAAACCCGAAACGTCGACAGGCCGCAGTGATGGCCGATCTGCCGGCCGCATCGGGCCAGCTTGCAAAGTCGATGAGCTCAAGCGCCGCGTGCGCGCACTCGCCAAAGCGGCTGCCGCCGATCTCGTCCGGCGCGCTGATGTCCGCCGCCTCTGACTCAACTTCCGCTGCCACCGCAGCTGCGTCGTGATCAGGTCGCTCAGCACCGCGCTCAGCGACGCTTTCTGCAAAGCCACCAAACAGGCGTGAATAGCTGTAAACCCGTCGGTTGGGCGTAATCGATCCGCCGAAGCGGCGCGGTGGATTCGGTTGCAATCCGTCCTGTTGATCGACTTTGCGAACCGCCGCGTCGGCAGGCAAGGGTTCAATGGCGAGCGCACCCTTTGCGCGTCTATTCCAGTCAAGCAATGCTCGTTCGATGGTCGCGTTGCCGAATGCAGCGACGGCGTTCGCGTCCACCAGTCCATCGCTGCAAGCGCCATCGTCACGGTGCAGCAGATAGGCCAGAGGCGAAGACACACTGGCGAAAGCTGGGCCACTGGCATGGCTGGTGTCACCCCAGACCAGCCAACTCCGTCGTTTGGCGCGGGTCAGCGCCACGTACATCAGGCGGATGGACTCGGCAAACTGCTCGCGCGCGTCTTCGCGCGCATGTGCAATCCACGCCGAGCTGCCTGGATCTCGCCGCAGCGAACCTTCGTTGTCGTGCCACGTTACCGGCCTGACTGACACGGGCAACGGGTCCTTGAGCGGCTGCGCGGCGCCGCGCCACAAAAACGGCGCAAACACATAGTCGAACTGCAGACCCTTGCTGCCATGCACGGTCAGCAATTGGACACAGGCACGGCCGGTTTCGGCGCGCAAGCGATCCGCATCCATCGGCTTGAAATCGCGCTCCGAGGCCTGCGCGATGGCTTGCTGCATGTGCTCGGCCAAGCCTTCCAGATGCTCGACCTCGGGCCAACGCGCGCCTAACAACTCCAGCAGGTGCAGCGCATCGCATAGCCAGCGCCGACCTTCGGCACGTTGCAGTTGGGCGCTGGCAGCATCGGCAATCAGCGGCAGCAGGGCCGCAGCGGGACCGCTGTGTTCGCCCCTGGTGCGTGCCTGCGCCAAAGCATCCAGCGCGCGCTCACGGGCGACAGCCTGCGCGCCATCGGCACCCAATTCAGCTGCATCCAGCGCGAACAATTGACCCGCCAGCGCGCGTCGCTGACGGCCGGCGTCGCGCGGATTTGCCAACGCGTCGATCACCACCAGCAAGGCGCGCGCCGCATCCGATGCCCAGACGCTGCCGTCGCCGGCATAGGCGCAGGCGATGCCCCAGCGAGCCAACGCGCGACGAATCGCTTTGGCCTGAGTATGCGTCCGAACGAGTACCGCTACGGGCGCGATGGCGCTTGCCTGCACCTCGCCTGCGGCGACCATTGCTGCAATCGTGGAAGCCACGGCATCGATGGCCAAACCCTCTGCCTCGCCTTGGCCAATCGCCGCGACGCTATCGGGCAGGCGCCAGACGGTGAGTCCGCCTTCAGTCAATTCGGTGCCGGGGCGCTTTGGCGTGGGCAATTGCGCCGCCTCGAAGCCGATGAAATCGAAAACGAAGGGCTGCTCGCGGCTGGCGAACAGGGCATTCACGGCGTCGACCGTGCGCTGGCGGGAGCGACGATTGAAGCGCAGCTGATAACGCGCATCGGCATCCTGCATGGCGCGCCGGTAAGCAAATACATCGCCGCCGCGAAAGCGGTAAATGGCTTGCTTGGGATCGCCGACCAGAAACAGTCCCACCTCGGGCCGAGCATGATAAATGGCCCGAAAAATGGCGTATTGGGCGGCATCGGTATCTTGGAACTCATCGACCAAGGCGAGCGGGAAGCGGATCGCCAACTGCGCAGCAAAGCGGTGGCCGTCGTGGGCGAGCAGGCGATCACGCATGCGCAGCACCAGATCGTCATAGCTCAAAGTTCGCTGCTGGCCGCGCAATACGGACTCGCGAACTCGCACGGCGGCAAGCAGCAGATGCAACCAATGCATGGTCTCCAGTGGCGCCAGTTCTGCCCGCAGTGCGCTCCAGTCGTCGATCCACTTCAAGGCCGGTAGTCGGGGCACTGCTTGCCAGGCGAATCTATCGTTGCGCGCTTTGGCCAATGCAGCCGTGGTGACGCGTTCAAACGCAGCAGCGTTCAACGGTGGCGAGCCAGCCACCGCCCGAGCGCACAGCCGCATGGCTTTGGACTTGTGCGTCTGGCTGAGCTTGATGCCGCTGTAACGTCTGGGCTCGCCGAGATGCGCCCACAGGCGCTCGAACTCTCCACTTTCTTCCAATCCCCGCGGCATCGCGCGCAATGCATCCGATTGCTGCATCAGTGCGGCGTATCGCGCTGCGTCTGGCGCGCCATCCACTTGCTGGGCATCAACGGCCAGCAGCGGCGCCAGCCGTTTGCCTAACGCATCGGCGTTGTTGAACAGATCAATCAGCAGTTCCGCTTGCTCGTGGCCGGCCAGCACCACCTGCTGCCGCCAAACATCGGCGACGGCCTGTTGCCGTTGGCGGCTGCCATCGTCCGCCGGCCACGCGACCAAACCGACGTTCTGCTCGAACGCGAATTCGCTCATCCAACGCGCACACAGGCCATGGATGGTGGCGACCCACGCCTCATCGCAGCGCACCAAGGCGTCAAAGATTCGTTGCCGCAGCAGCGCCGGCAGCAGACCGCGCTGTCCCGCCTCCGCCTGCATCGCGGTGATGAACTCATCGCTGCTCGCGCGGCCGTCGATCACGTCCAGCGCTTCCTCCAGCCGCTGCCGCAAACGCTGCGCCAACTCGCGTGTGGCCGCTTCGGTGAAGGTCACCACCAGCGCGCTATCGATCGCGCGACCCTCCAACGCGATCACTCGCAACAGCAGGCTGACGATGGACCAGGTCTTGCCCGTGCCAGCGCTTGCTTCGACCAGCTGCAAGCCGCTCAGCGGCACCCGCAATGGATCGAAATCCGGTAGCTGGTTCACTTGCGTCGTTCCGTGGCCAGCACAGCGGCCAGCGGGCTGTAGATGCGGGTTGTCCAGTCGGAAAATGCCCCGAGTTGCGGCAAATCAATGCCACGAAAGGCGATCGCGAAATCGGCGTCGCTGTGCTCGCCACGGTTGTGCACGCCTTGGCTGCCCTCGCCTCCGTTCCACAACTCCTGCGCTCTCGACAACGCCTTCTGCGGATCGCCGCTGCGGTCCAAGGTGCGCGCGTAGGCCCAGCCAGCCCGTGCTGGCAACGGTAACGGCGCGGATTGGCCACATTGCCAGCCTTCAGCAACGGACGTCAGCCACGCCGGTGCATCGCTCAGTGGCGCGACGACGTGTCGACGTGGTGCCTCACCGGCAGGGACCTCGATATAGCTGGCAGTGGCCACGGCCGAAATTGCGCCCTGCTGGATCAAAAATTCGCGAGCAAGCGCCAAGGCCAACAGGGTCGCTCCGTTGGGTTCATCAACACCCATCGCCAATGGGCCATCCTTGCCCATGATCACGCTCAATTGGCCAGTCAAAGGCAGGGTCGCGATCTGCACGTCCACCGGTAGAATCCGGCGCGTGGCTTCGGCACCTGGCAGCAAATTTATCGCGGCATCAAAACTCTCGCTCCACCCGTCGAGGGCGTGACGACCTGCGTAGCCGGCGGGCAATTGCCCTTCTGCCGCAATCCGCTTCACGCAATCGGCGATGGGCGTCCCGCGCAGGTGTGCATCCAGCAGCCGCTGCAACAGGTTGCGCGCCGCCTTTCTATCGACCACTTGCGCTTCTTCGCCCTCACGATCCTCGATCCAGCGAGCCCGGCTCAGCCGCAATACATCCACCAGGAATGCGCGCGCGGGATTGCGATAAAAGTGCAGAAGGCGCTCGACATCAACTGCTTCAGAGTCGACACGCTCAGGCGGATCGGCGCGGTCGCTGAAGAACGGCTTCTCTGCGCGCCAACCCGCTCGCTCAGCCTGCACCGCTGTCCACCATTGGCCAGCGAAGCTGGACCGCAGGCCAACAAAGTTCTCAGCGGCATACGGTTCCAGTGGATGACGTTGGAGAATGCTGTTGGCAACGGACTCCCAGCGTTCTGCATAGGAAATGCGCAGGCAGTCGATGATCTCTGCCAAGGGCGGCGACGGTGGCCGCTGTCCGCCACCGTTGGCATCGATGCCGATGTAACTCAAGTGCAAGTGGTCTCGCGCCGCCAACAAGGTGTCGAGCAACAACTGGCGATCATCGGTGCGCGGTTGACGATCGCCAAGGCGCGGCGACCGCGCCATCAAGTCGAAGCCCGCCGGCGGCGTGCGCCGCGGAAATGCGCCGTGCTCCAAACCAAGCACGGCGATGACCCGAAACGGCACGCTGCGCAGCGGCACCAGCGCGCACACGGTGGCGCCTTCCCCAAGGAATCTTTGCCAACGTGGTGGCTGCGCCAACGCGTCCTCGACGGCGGCGACCAATACGTCAAAGCTGATCGCAGACGCGCTTTCCGCGAGCACAAGTTGCTGATCGATCGATTCGAGGCAGTCGCGAATCGCCGAATCCGCATCCGCTGCCGCCGCATCGGCGGCGTCCACTTTGAAGAATGCATCCAACAACTGTCGCAGGCGCTCGACGCCTGTCGCAGGCGTGGACGATTCCTGCAAGCGCAGGCGCCAACGCTCCAAGGTACGCAGCAGCCGCC
>JANNWF010000453.1:0-2228 GCA_031408455.1 Pseudoxanthomonas sp.
GGGCGACTGCATCGACTGTACGATCTGCGTGCAGGTGTGCCCGACCGGCATCGACATCCGCAATGGCCTGCAATACGAGTGCATCGCCTGTGGCGCCTGCGTGGATGCCTGCGACTCGGTGATGGACAAGATGGGCTACCCGCGTGGCCTGATCCGCAACACCACCCAGAACGACTTGGAAGGCAAACCTTCGCGCATCCTGCGCCCGCGGGTGATCGTCTATGGTCTGCTGCTGCTGAGCTTGCTGATCGGGCTCGCCTACGGAATCGCCACTCGCACGCCGTTGCTGGTGGACGCCATGCGCGACCGCAACGCGCTGTACCGCGTGGCCAGCGATGGCAGCATCGAGAATGCGTACATGCTGCGCATCGTCAACAAGGACATGCAGCCGCAGGTATTCAGCATCCGCGTCGAAGGCGCAGCAGGCATCCGCCTGATCGAAGCCGATGCTAGCCATCCCGCGGCGGCTGAAGAAGTGCTGACCGTGGGTGTGACGCTGACCGCTCCCGCCGATATCGCCAAGGGACGCATGGACGTGAGTTTCGTGGTCAGCAATGCCGACGGCAGCCTGCAAGTCAAAGAGGAGACGCGGTTTTTTGGACCGCAACCGTGATGCACACATCCCTTGAACGGCAATGGCGCCGCAACCCGGTGGCTTGGCTGATGATCGCGATTCCTGCCGCCACCGTGGTGGCTGGATTCTGGACGCTGTGGCTCGCCGCAAGTGAGAGCGGCGTGGACACCAATCCCGACCTCGTGCGGCGGACCGCGCAAGTACAAGTCACGTCGCTGGTGCCTGACGAGGCCGCCTCGCGACTCGGGCTCAGCGCCCGCTTATGGGTTGACGGCGATGCCTTGCTGGTCGCGGTGATGCCCTCGGCGGGTCCGGTCGCGCCGCAATTGCAACTGGTACATCCGATCGAAAGCAGTCTGGATCGTGACCTGCTGCTGACGCCGGATCCGCGCGGCTGGCGTGCCGACGAGTCCTTGGCAAGCAAGGAAGCCTGGCATGTGCGTCTGCTCGCCGCCGATGGCAGCTGGCGATTGGTGGGACGCTATCGCCCCGGTGCCACCGAGGTACTGCTGGAGCCTGCGGTTTCGGTGCCGTGAGCGTACTGCAATGAACGCGCTGGCATGACTGCGTCGGCATGCTTTCGCCAACAAATCTCGGTGCCATGAACCCAGCGGCAGACTCGCTCTGCTTCCACTGTGGTGAAGCTCTGCCTGCCACGCCGGCGCTGGTCGATATCGACGGTCAGGCACGCGCTATGTGCTGCCACGGCTGCGGCGCGGCCGCGCTGTGGATATCCGATGCGGGACTCGGCGACTACTACCGCCTGCGCGCCGCTGATGGTGCCCGCGTGGATCCCGATGCAGGTGACTTCCTGAGCTGGGATCGCGCCGACGTGCAGGCCGGTCACGTCATCCAAGGCAATCGCGGCAGTGAAATCACCGTCGTGGTCGAGGGCATGCGCTGTGCGGCCTGCGCCTGGTTGATCGATCGCGCGCTGCTGCGCGAAGTCGGTGTGTTCGAGGTCGCTGCCAACGCCATCACCGGCCGCGTGCGCTTGACCTGGGACACGCAGCGCACGCCGCTGTCGCGGCTGCTGGTGCGCTTGGCGTCGCTGGGCTTTGTGCCGCATCTTGCACAAGGCGAAGCGGCCGAGCGCGAACGCCGCCGTGAACGCAATCGGATGATTGCGCGGTTGGGCGTGGCGGCATTGGGTGCCACTCAGGCAATGATGTTCGCGGAAGCGCTGTACCTCGACAGCGCGGGCGAGATGTCGCTGCCCACCCGCGACTTCTTCCGCTGGATCACCTTTCTGGTATCCACGCCGGTGGTATTTTTCTCCGGTTGGCCCTTCCTCTCCGGCATGGCCGTGGAGTTGCGGCAGCGCCGGCCCGGCATGGACACGCTGGTCGCCACATCGGTGCTGCTGGCCTACTTCGCCAGCTTGTTTGAGACCCTGCGAGGCGGCGCGCATGTGTGGTTCGACGCCGCCGTGATGTTCGTGCTGTTTCTGCTTGCCGCGCGCTTTCTCGAACAGATGACGCGACGCAAGGCCAGCGCGCGGCTGGATACGCTGGCGCGCGCGCAACCGGCGCTGGCATGGCGAGTCACCGACAGTGGTCGCGAACAGGTCCCCGTCGCCGCGCTGGTCGTGGGTGACCGCGTGGAGGTGGGCGCTGGCGAGGTGGTCTCGGCCGACGGCGAGTTGCTGCACGCA
>JANNWF010000454.1:0-6575 GCA_031408455.1 Pseudoxanthomonas sp.
CCCCGCGCACGCGCATGCTGATGATCAACAGCCCGCACAATCCTTCGGGAGCTGTGTTGACGCGGGCGGATTTGGACTGCGTGGCCGACATCCTGCGCAATACCGACATCCTGCTGCTCAGTGATGAGGTCTACGAGCACATGGTGTTTGACGGTGCCGTTCACGAAAGCGTGCTGGCGCACCCCGAACTGGCCGCGCGTGCTTTTGTGATATCGAGTTTTGGCAAGACTTATCACTGCACAGGCTGGAAGCTCGGTTACTGCGTTGCGCCAGCCGCGCTGAGTGCCGAGTTTCGCAAAGTGCATCAATACAACACCTTTGCCAGCTTCACCCCGGCGCAGTGGGCGGTCGCTGAAATGATGACGCAGCATCCTGAGCATCACCGTGAGTTGCCCGCGTTTTATGCCGCCAAACGCGATGCGTTTCGCAGCATGTTGGCGCGCACGCGCCTGCGCCCTTTGCCGGTGCCTGGCGGTTATTTCCAACTGGTCGATTATTCAGCGGTATCGGATCTCGACGACTTGGCATTTTGTCGCTGGCTGACGATTGAGAAAGGCGTGGCGGCGATTCCGTTGTCGCCGTTTTATGCGCAGCCACCAGTGGGACAGCGCTTGGCGCGTTTGTGCTTTGCCAAACATCCGCAAACCTTGGAGGCAGCGGTCGAGCGGCTGGTGGCGCTATGAGCCCTCAGTTGCCGTCATCCCCGCGAAAGCGGGGATCCAGTGCCCTTGAAACATGCTTCGAGTCAATGCCGCGCTGGATTCCCGCCTGCGCGGGAATGACGATGGGGTTGGTTGGAAGCTCACCGTCAGGCCAATGCTCAATGGGGACTGCGCCATGACCCCGAACCGCGACCTGCGAGTTTCGCTGATTCAGGCGGCCACGCTTTGGCATGATCCGGCCGGCAATCGCGCCCTGTATGCCGAGTTGGTGCGTCCACTGGCCGGCCGAACCGACCTGGTGGTGTTGCCGGAAACATTCACCTCAGGATTCAGCAATGAAGCGCTCGCTAGCGCTGAGGGCATGGATGGCCCGACGGTAGCGTGGATGTTGGAACTTGCGGCAGAAGTGCAAGCGGTAATTACCGGCAGCATTCAATGCCGAGTCGACGAGCAGGTGTTCAATCGGCTGATCTGGGCGCGCCCGGACGGCAGCGTCGCGCACTACGACAAGTGCCACCTGTTTCGCATGGCCAACGAGCACCAGCGCTATGCGGCGGGGCAGGTCAGCCTGACCGTGGAGTTGCACGGCTGGCGAATCCGCCCGCTGGTTTGCTACGACCTGCGCTTTCCAGTGTTCATCCGCAATGTGTTCGATCACGCCGCGCAACGATTCGATTACGACCTGGTGCTGTTCGTGGCTAATTGGCCGGCAGCGCGGCGCCATGCATGGCGCAGTCTGCTGCCGGCACGCGCCATCGAGAACTTGAGTTATTGCATCGGCGTCAATCGCGTCGGCACCGACGGCAATGCGATTGCCTATGCCGGCGATAGCGTGGTCCTCGATATGCTCGGGCAGCCCATGGTCGAGTGTGGTGCGCAAGCGCAGGTCGTGACGGTGGTGCTTGCCGCGGCAGCACTGGCTGAACACCGGCAACGGTTTCCGGCGCAGTTGGATTCGGATCGCTTCGAATTGCTGGAGTGACTCGAAGGGCGCCCGCTCACTGCTCGTCATCCCCGCGCAGGCGGGGATCCAGCGTTGGATGGCTTGCGGGAGTCCGTGGATTCCGGCGTGCGTCGGAATGACGATTCTCGGGGTTTCCGTCTAAGCTTGTGGCATTCGGTTTGACCCCTCATACGCGGTTTTTCCGTTGTGAAGGAACGGGGCTAGAATAGTGACCCCGGCGTGAAGCCCGGCCGTTATCAACGAGGAGAGTGGGGAATGAACAAGGTAATCATCGCGTTGTGTCTTGGTGTGGCAACGTTGCTGCCAATCGTTGCCGCAGCACAAGACAAGCCAACCATCGGCGTCATCGAGTTCAAGAACGAGAGAGGCGCGGGCTGGTGGAGCGGTGGCGTGGGCTGGGAGTTGGCCGGCATGTTGTCGAATGAGCTGGCAGCGACCAACGCGTTTCGGATCGTCGAGCGCAGCAAGTTGGAGGCGGTGTTGGCAGAGCAGAATCTGGCCGCATCGGGTCGCGTCAGCGCGGCTTCGGGTGCGCAGATGGGCAAGCTGACTGGCGCGCAGTATCTGGTCGCTGGCACGGTGACCGCCTATGAAGAAGGCGCCAAAGAAACCGGCGGCGGACTCAGCATCCGCGGCATTTCGTTGGGTGGCAATTCCAGCGAAGCCTATCTCGCTGTCGATATCCGCGTGATCAACTCCACCACCGGCGAAATCGACTTCGTCCGCACCATCGAGGGCCGCGCCAAGAGCGGTGGCATGTCAATTGGCATTTCCCGCGGTGGTTTCGGCGGCGCGCTGGGTCAGCAGAACAAGACCCCAGCCGGCAAGGCGATTCGGGCGGCGTTGGTTGAAATCACCGACTACCTGGAATGCGCCATGGTTCGCCAAGGCGGCTGCATGGCTGAGTACGATGCCAAAGAGCAGAAGCGTCGTGACAGCAGCCGCGGTGCGCTTGATCTCGACTAAGCCACAGCGCTGACGCGCGACGTGTGAGGGCGCATGCTTGGCCCAGAACACATGGGCCAGTGAGCCCACAGTGGTAATCCAGACGGCGGCGCAGCAATGCGCCGCCGTTTGCGTATTCGGGCAGTTCATTTGCTGAACCCAGCAAAGCGCCCTGTCAGATCGTCCAATGAATGCAATCGCACAGAAGGGCGGATAGCTCCGGCCTAGAATGCTCAGCACGCTCAATCGGTTGTTACATCCTTCACCGGCAGCGGTGACGCGATTTTACGGCCACTTGCTGCGAGCACTGCCACACGCTACTCACACCTCAAGCCTGACCAAGGAAGCGAACCCATGGGATTTTTTGACTTCATCGGCAATGCCGGCGAAAAGATTTTTGGCAGCAGCCAAATTGATGAGAACAAGGTGCGCGAGCACATCGCCGGCTTGGGTCTCAAGCTCAATCCATTCTCGGTCGTCGCCCATCAGGCGCAGAAAATGGTGTCGCTGATCGGCCGTGCCGCAACGCTGGATGACAAGGAAAAGGCGATTGTCGCGGCGGGCAACATCAAGGGCATCGAGCGTGTCGACGACCGCTTGAAGGTGGGCCCGGCGCCAGCCGTGGTGGCAGCCGCCGATGCGGCCAAAGCGGCGGCTGCAGCCAAGGAAGAAGAACTCGCCTCCGAAGATCAACCCACTGCGCGCTTCTACACCGTAGTTTCCGGCGATACCTTGTCGGCTATCGCCAAGCGCGAGTACGGCTCAGCCAACAAGTACCAACAGATTTTTGAGGCGAACAAGCCGATGCTTAGTCACCCGGACAAGATTTATCCTGGCCAGGTGTTGAGAATTCCGCCGCTCTGATTACAGCGAACACGCGCTGCACGCTCCGCTTTACGAAAGCAAAAGCAGCCGAGCAAGCTCGGCTCTACCAACGCAACTGCAGTCGAGCAAGTTCGCGCAATGCGCATACGCCTTTGCTTCGCTCGGTCGGCTCTTCTTACGCAAAAGCTAGGCTTGTGTGCTCTGGTAGAGCGGAGCTTGCTCCGCTGCTCCTGAACGGTTTTGCAAGCATCGAAGTCGACCTCAAGTGCCGCACTCTCGAGGCTCCACGCCATTGGCTTCAGTGCCGCGCCTTCAATCCAAAGCGCTTGAAGAAATCACCGATGGAGCGTGTCGTCAGGTCGCGGTACTCGCCTGCATCGTAGAAGCGGCCGTAGCAAACCGGGCAACTTTCAAACCAGATGTGTGGCTGTTGGGCGTCGACCATACGAATCAGCTTGGTGTTGGGGCAGACCGGGCAAGGCACCACATCCAGCGCATTGAAACGCGCACCCTGTTCGGTGGTTCCGGTGTCCAAGGCGGCCGCATTGGCGCTCAGATCTTCGTGTTCAAGCATGTCGAACCAGATGCCCTTGCAACCGATGCAACGGTCGGCTTCGGCGGCAGGGAACTTGACTGTCTCCATCGGCTGTTGGCATTTCGGGCACTGCATCGGTTTCCCCTTGGCGAATTCATGAAGTCGTCGCCGAAGTTTACGACCCCAATGGCGGCAAACGCACGGTTCTGCCGATGCTCCCTCACGCAATACTTCCTGCTGCTATCGATAAGCTGAGCATCGTCTGACTTACTTGCCGCCATGCTGAACTTCGACAACGCTTACATCCGCGAACTGCCCGGCGACCTTGAAGCGGATCGTCGCAGCCGCCAACGCCCGGGCGTGGCGTGGTCTGCGATCACGCCGGTGCCGGTGGCGGCGCCGCAGCTATTGGCGCACTCATCAGAGCTCGCGAAACGCCTCGGCTTAAGTGACGCAGACGTGGCTGCGACCTGGTTTGCCTCCACCTTTGCGGGCAACAGCTTGCAGACCGGCATGCAACCGTGGGCGAACAATTACGGAGGCCACCAGTTTGGTCACTGGGCGGGCCAACTCGGCGATGGCCGCGCCATTTCGTTGGGCGAAGCGGTGACCGCCGCAGGTGAGCGCTGGGAATTGCAGTTGAAAGGTGCAGGACCGACGCCCTATTCACGTGGCTCGGACGGCCGTGCCGTGCTGCGTTCGTCGATACGCGAGTTCCTGTGCAGCGAAGCCATGTTTCACCTGGGCGTGCCCACCACGCGAGCGTTGTCGTTGGTGGTCACCGGCGACAAGGTCACCCGCGACATGTTCTATGACGGCCACCCGCGCGCCGAGCCGGGCGCCATCGTCTGTCGTGCCGCGCCATCGTTCATTCGCTTCGGCAGCTTCGAGCTGCCTGCTTCGCGCGGCGAGACTGAGCTGTTGCGGCGGTTGGTGGACTTCTGCATCGCCCGCGACTTCCCGCATCTTCAGACAGCGCATGCCAACATCGGGCAGCGTCGCGCCGCCTGGTTTGCCGAGGTGTGTGAGCGCAGCGCCGTGATGGTTGCGCACTGGATGCGCGTGGGCTTTGTGCATGGCGTCATGAACACCGACAACATGTCCATCCTTGGTCTTACTCTCGACTACGGACCGTATGGCTGGATTGACGCTTTTGATCCCGACTGGACGCCCAACACTACCGACCGCGAACACCGCCGCTACCGGTTTGGCCAGCAGCCGAGTGTGGTGCACTGGAATCTCTCGCGATTAGCCGGCGCCATCGCTGGCTTGTTCGAATCGCAAGCGCCATTGCACGCCGGGTTGCAGCTATTTGTCGACACTTTCGACCGTGAAGATCGCCGCCACACCGGCGACAAGCTTGGTTTGCAGCAATGTAGCGACGCCGATCTCGCATTGATGGACACCCTGCGCGACCTGCTGGCGCGCGGCGAAATCGACATGACCATGTTCTTTCGCGCTTTGTCGAAACTCGACCTCGACGCGCCGCATGTTGGCGTGTTTGACGACGCTTTTTACGACGCAGCACGGCGAGCAAGCGTGTTGGCTGACCTGCAAGCGTGGCTAAATCAATACGCCACTCGCGTTCGCGAAGACGGACTACCCGCCGCCGTACGGCAGGCGCAAATGCATGCAGCCAATCCTTTGTACGTGTTACGCAACTATCTAGCCCAACAAGCCATTGACGCGGCCGAGCAGGGCGACTATTTGGTCCTGCAAACGCTTTTGGAAGTGATGCAACGCCCCTACACCGAGCAATCCGGTCGCGAGTCAATGACCACCCGGCGACCCGAATGGGCGCGTGATCGAGCGGGGTGTTCGATGTTGTCGTGTAGCTCGTAGCTTATCTGCGCGTTGGGCGCGCTTACTTGCCCTTCGGAGGCGCATACAAGGCGCTTAATGAACTCGCTGGCGACCGCTGATCGGTCAACAAAACGAACTCGACAGGAAGGCGCGCCAGTCGGGCCAGCTGGCGGTGTTGCTGCCGGTTCTCCCAGCGCTCGAACAGCAACAGTTCTGCGGGTCGCCACAATACAACCCAGCTCAGGATCAGCAGGCCCTCGCCGATGACCTGTCCAATTGGCGTATTGATCCAGTCGCCAAGCATGGTGCGCACCGCCAAGCTGCCCGTCATCACTGCCATCCCCAAAAATAGCGCGACCCGACCCATATGCGAGCGGTGCCGATTTCTGCGCTCGGTTCGCGCGTTGGCGAGAGCGAAGTGCCGGTGAATTGCCAGCGTCGCGGCATCCATATGGGGCCGCACCGCTTCGGGAGCATGGATGAACAGTCGTAGCGGTTCGTGCAACGGATGGTCGCCCGCACAGCTGACGATGTAATCGACGACATCCTGATCCAAGCCTCGGCCAAAGAAGGGCGCGGGGTCGAGGTAGTCGAATAGCTGCACCAGGGCGTCGATGCGGATCTCAATAGTGGCCATAGGCACCCGTTGGTGTGTGAGTAAATCCGCAGCGCGTGGGCCAACGGCAGGCGTCGGCGCACGACTGTTGCGGACAGGCTTGCGACTGGCAGCGAGGATGGCGATCAGCATCTGCAATCCGCAAGGCGAACTGATCGTTATCAGATAGATTAAATGCCTACTTATAAAAAGGGGCAGGCAGCAGGCTCTTGTGGGAGCGCCGGA
>JANNWF010000455.1:0-1608 GCA_031408455.1 Pseudoxanthomonas sp.
TGCCCGGTGCGCTCACGACGCGCCTGCATTTGTGCTCGCAATTGCCGCCATCGGCCACGCCAGAACAACTCGGCCATGTGTCCGCCGCCGGAGCTGGTGACCATCTCATCGCCACCCCAGCCCGACAGCATCACGCCTGCGCCACGCCGCGACGCATCCTGCAGCAGTGCAATTTCGGGTTCATCCGGTGATACCGGCATCGCGTTGTTGCGGTCGACCTCACCCATCATCAGATTCAACCAACTCGGCGAATGCACGGCCATGACGCTGAGGTTGGGCTCCTTCTCAGCGGCCGCGGCGACATACGGCGTTTCATCGGTGAGCAGCTCGTCCCATTGGCCTTGAGGTTCTTGGAAGGAGTAGGCGAGGCACATGTCACCCCGCGACCTGACAGCCCGCGCAGCGAGTACCGCGATCGGAGTCGAATCCAGACCGCCACTCATATGGGCAGCAATGGGCCCTGTCGCCGGCACTCGTCTCTGCACTGCCTGCTCCAGCAAGCGGCTGACCTCCGCCGCAACGACGCGTGGATCAAGGTCGATGTCTGCGTATTCGGGAATCAGCTGCCGCCAGTAGCGCCTTGAGCGGGCCTTGCCGCGCAAATCAAAGGTGACGCAATGCGCGGCTCGGACGCTGCAGACATCCGCAAACAGGGTTCGCCCCGGCAGCGGTTGCGAGTTCACTACAAATGAGGCCACCGAGGCGCAATCCGTGGTCCGGCTCGCCAACCCGGATTCCAACAAGCCCGCGGGCAAACTGCAAAACGCGACGTATTCTCCGGCCCGGTGGGTGTAGTGCAGCGGTCGCACGCCATAGTGGTCGCGGACTAGGGTAAGCAGGGATTGCTGGCAATCCCAGACCGCCAGTGCAAAGTCACCATGTGCTGAGCCCAGCGCATCTGTTGCCAGCGCATGTGGTGGCCGAGAAAGCAGAGTATCAGCCAGCCGGTTTGCAGCATTTAGTTCGGCTGACTCGCCGTAAAACTTGGCATCTGCCGCAACGATGCCACGCCCGTGTTTGGCCATTGCTGCCGAGGTCGGCGGCGCGGTTTGGTTGGGATCAATCGCGAGGCTGGCCATGACGATGGGTCCGTCTGCCCACAGATCACAGGAGACGCGCAAGCCTGCAGGCTGGATGGCTGCACGCATCGAATCGAGCATTCCGCCTGCGGCTTGCGCCCCATCCAAGCGCAGCATTCCAAGTATCAGCTGCGTCATGGCAGCCATTCGCTTAAAACCCGACCCACCGACGCGCTGCCAAGCGCATTCCCATCAGCCGCTTGAAACATGTAAAACGAAATGAACACGTTGGCCTCGCACATCACCGGGCCTTGATCCGTAAACAGCACATCCCAACCCAAAAGCGGCGCGCGGCCGGGCAAGCGGGCGTGGGCCTGCAACAAGCATTCGGCCATTGCATCCCAATCAGGCAAAAGCACGCCTGCCACGTCGGCAAGCAGTGGCCACTCAAACACGGGATCAACTTGCCATGGCGTTGGCGGCAAGACCCGTCCAGTCGCTGCATCAACCAGCAGGTACGATCCCGACTGCGAAATCTCCTGACCGGGCAAAGGTGCTTGCAGCATGGCGGGCCCCAACTCGACTCGCC
>JANNWF010000456.1:0-2119 GCA_031408455.1 Pseudoxanthomonas sp.
CCGCAAATCGTCACCGCCACGCTCAACCAGGGCGCGCGGTATCCGCGCCTCAAGATCGACCTCTCGGTATTCATGGTCGCCAGCGATCCGTACCTCGAACGCTTTGTCAGCCGCCTAGTCGAAGTCGCCAAAGGCCGCGCCTTCCGCGCCACCCTCGGCGACCTGGGCAGCCAGGTGCTGTCGCAGATCTTCGGCCGGCGCTGAGACAACGGCTCAACGGCGAGCAAAGCGCTCCGCTTGCCGTTTGGCCATCCAATCACAGATCTCGCGCAGTTCAGCCAAGGGCTGACGGGTATACGGCGCTGTCGGCTGATACGGCGGTGGGCCGAACTCTGGCGTGAGCGTTGATTCCGTCAGACCGCGCCGTGCCTGTGCTGACCAGCAGATATCCCACCAGTGTTCGTGCGCGGCGAGTTCAGCAGCCCATTCCGGCGCGCGCGGATCATTGACCTGCGGACCCTCGGCGTGACCGACGCGGGCATGCACATGCAGACAGCGCTCAGCGACCAAACGAATGGCGGGCAGTTGATCATCGAGTAACCGTTCGCAGACGTTGACCCAATGACTAAAATCGGCGGTAACGTTTAGCGCAGGAAAGGCGTCCAAGATCGGCGTGGTGGTCCACGGTGAAAAAAAGACCCGACCGCGGTGGAGTTCGTGTGCAACCGGCACCGGCAGGCCACGTTCGTGTTCCGTGACACGTCGAAAAAAATCGCACGCCTCGTCGAGCGTGAAGGCATCACGACCGCTGTGGCAATTGATCAGCCGCGGGCGCATGGCGAGGGCCAGATCACATTGGCGACGAAACGACTCGCTGTGCGTCGCCACATCACCGCCTGGGGAAAACCCATGGGTGAAAATCTGCGCCACGAATCCCAATCCCAAATCAGCCAAACGCGCGCGTAGTTCCTCGCGACGTGCCGGCGTCATATCGAGAATATTGGCCTCTATCGCACCGTAACCCGCGGCTTTCGCCCTGGGGAAAAAAGTCGCCCACTCTTCCTCGACGCCCCACAGATGACGCACCGTCACCAGCCTCATCATTTCCCGTCGACCACAGGGAGATGGTTCTCCATCTCGGCAACTCTGCCAAGGGGAAAGAATCCGGTGTTGGCAATGACCTCTTGACCGTCCGCTGACACCACGAATTGAAAGAAGGCCTTCGCCTCGACGCTCATCAGCGCTTTCGCATTCCAACACATGATCAACGGGCGGGCTAACGGGTAGGTGCCATCGCTGCAGGTGGCCGCCGTCGGCAGCAGTACGCGTTCCAGTGACTCGCCCACCGGGACCATGCGCGTTCGTTTGCTCAGCAACGCCGCACTGGCGCAACCGATCGCCGCCAGATCGGTGCCGACACCTTGGACAATGGAAGAGGTCACTGGTTCCTGCACCATCTGGGCGGTAAACGTCCCGCCGTTCAGCACCAGATCGCGCATCAGCGCATGGGCGCCGCCATGTGGGCCAGAACCGATCAGCATCAGCGAGCGGGCCGTCCAGGGCTCCGGCAGATCCAGATCACCCCAGCGCCTGATCGGGTTCAGCCCACGCCGACGCTCCGCGCCAAACGCGGCATCCAATTGTGCTAGGGTGATCGCCGGCAGCGGATTGTCGCGGTGCACAAACACCGCCAGCGCATCATAGCCGATGACCACCGTGATCAGCGGCCCATGGGTCGCGGTGAACGCGTTGATCTCCGACTGCGCTAGCGGACGCGACACCGTCGCGAAGGTGGCTTTGCCCTCCGCCAATGCCGGCAAGGCACTGTTCGATCCGGAGCCGGTGATGGCCACGACTGCGTCATTCCCCTGACCACGCCACGCCTGCGCCACGCGGGTAAGTGCATCGCCCACGGTGGATGTACCCACAATCGTGATCTCTGCGCACGTAGCCGAGTGCATCGCACCACTGAGAACCCAGAGCACACCGAGGATCCACTTCATGGCTTGCGCTCCCGCGTCAGGCGCACCGATAATACGCGGTAGGCCAGCAACGTCGCGAAGAACACCGTGATGATTGCCACCGCGCGCCAAAAACTGGTGTCGAGGATGCGTTCCGCTTGGCCGGTGGCGTGTTCGACTCGTTCGGCGGCGGCTTGGTTTACTTCGCCCAGGCGCTC
>JANNWF010000457.1:0-8239 GCA_031408455.1 Pseudoxanthomonas sp.
AAAAGCAGCGGAGCAAGCTCCGCTTCACGAACGCCGGGCCGCGTGTCGACCTAACCACCTGTAGTGCCGAGCTTGCTCGGCAGGAACTGCGGCAATCGCTAAAGCAGCGGAGCAAGCTCCGCTTTACAAAGCTCCAAAAGCAGCGGAGCAAGCTCCGCTCTACAAAGCCCCAAAAGCAGCGGGGCAAGTTCGCACGCTGCGCGCACGCCTTTGCGTCGCCCGGCCCGCTCTACCAAAGTTGAACACGGAGCATGTTCTGCTCTCCTTCACAGCCGTTTTAGCGGAGCGGGTTGCTTTGCAGGAACTCAACAATCATTGGCACGAGCACCGACGCTTTGTCTTCCAGCACATAGTGACCCGCGTCTTCCCACGCGTGCACTTCGGCTTCAGGCAACGCAACGCGAAAGGCGTCGAGAAAGTGCTGATCGAACACAAAGTCGCGCAAGCCCCAGCCCAGCAATGCGGGGCGATCTGCAAAACTCGCCAGTGCCTTGCCGGCGGCCTCAACCAATGCCCACGCCGGGTCTGCCGGCGTCAGTGGAATGTCCTGTACAAACCGCAGCGTCGCGATGCGGTTGGCCCAGGAGTCGTAAGGCGCGCAGTACGCCGCGCGTACGTCAGTCGGCATCGTCTGCATGACGCCTTGCGACGCCGCGCCCGCTGCAAACGCATTGAAGCCGCGAATCAACAAGGCACCAAGCATGGAGTCGCGACCCAGCTTCAATTGCCAAGGCATTTTCTTCGCCGCTGGCAGAGGAAACGCCGCGGTGTTGGTGATAACCAGACGCTTGACCGCCGCCGCATGGGTGGTCGCCCAGCCAAAGCCGATCATCCCGCCCCAATCGTGCACCGCCAAGGTGATGTTTTCGCGCACATGCAGATGCTCAAGCAAGGCCGACAGGTCATCCACCCGCGACTGCAAAGTGTAGCGGTAGCGCTCATCACCGGGTTTGTCCGACAGCCCCATGCCAATGTGATCCGGCACGATGCAGCGATAACGCCCGCGCAGCGCAAGCACCAGATGGCGCCAGTAGTACGACCATGACGGATTACCGTGCAGCATGACGACCACCTCGCCATCGCGCGGGCCTTCGTCCAGGTAGTGCATCTGAATGCCAGGCCGAACTTCAAGGTGCTGGCCGGTGAATGGGTAGTCCGGGAAACTCATCGTTACGCGTCGGCTTCCGGCGGATACCAGGCATCCTCAAGCGGCGCGACTTCCACTTCGACGAAGCCAAGCGACTTCAACGTTGCAAGAATCGCGTCGCGGTCGGCTTCGGTTGCCGACCCACGCGTGGCGAGGCCGATGTGACCGTCCATGCCTGATGCGGAATCGCCGCCGCCGAAGATCAGGCCGCGCGCGCCGACCGCATCCAGCAAACCATTCATCGCGACGTCGCGCTCAGACTCACCCCAGTTGGGCGGGCAGGTGGCGGAGACGGTGAAGCCAAGTTCCTGAAACTCGCCCAGATGCAATTTCTTGCGCAGGCGGCGGTTGTGGTGTGCGCGGATCGCGGTCATCGATTGATCTCTTGAGTACACCCGCGAATCACCAGACCACTTCCGCCATCTGGCAGTTGAGGCCAGAGCCGATGCCCATCAGCGCAATACGCTTGCCCTTCTGCAGGCGTCCGGTTTCGGCCAGTTTCGACAGCGCGACGGGCACCGAAGCGGGGCCGATGTTGCCGTGCTCGGCGAAAATCTTCAGCACCTTCTTCGGGTCGATGCCGAGCAAGTCGACGATGGCTGCCGTGTGGACCTTGCTGACCTGATGGATGACGAATTCATCAATTTCCGACGTCACCCAACCCATGCCGGCGCGGGCGGCTTGGAAGGTTTTGGCAGCCAGTTTCAGGCCTTCAATCAGCAGTGTGCGGGTGTCGGTGACCATGCGATCGACATTGCCTCGACACAGATGACTGAACTCGGTAGCGGCGCGGGTGACGCTGCCGAGAAAGCGGTGGCCATTGGGCAGCAGTTCGGCGCGACCCAACACCATGGCGGCGGCACCGGAGCCTAACGTCAGCGAGGCAAACTCGTCACGGAACTGGTCGGCGCCAACATCCGGGCCGCTGAGACGCAGGATAGTGCGCTCGGTGATGTCGTTACTTGCCTCACCGTCGACCACCAAGGCGTAATCGATTTCACCGCGCTCGATCATCCGCGCGGCGATGTCCATGCCATTCAAGAACGCCAAGCAGGCATTGCCGACGTCGAAGTTCTGGCAGGTATCGGCGAGGCCGAGATTGCCGTGGATGATGCTGGCGGTCGACGGCTCCAGATAATCGCGGCAGACCGAGGTGTTGATCAGGATGCCGATGTTTTCGCGCTGAATGCCGGAGGCCGCAATCGCCTTTTGTGCGGCCATGGTGGCGGCATCGGAAGGTTGCACGGGGCCATCCCAGATGCGTCGCTCATGAATACCAGCGACGTCTTCCAGCAGGTTGCCGCGAATTCCGAGTCGATCAAGGGTGGGTTGCAGACGCGCCATGATGTCCACCGACGACAACCGGATGGGGGCGTCGATGTGCGATACCGAAGCGATGGCAACGTGCTGAAAAAGCATGAATAAGGTCCAGTATGAGAGGCCGTAACCGTCTGACGGTAACCGGTCCGCCTAGGGGCCGCAAGCAAACGTACGCCGGCGCATCGCGGATTTCGCTCAAAGTTGAACGGGCAAGACGCGTCAGCGGCGCTACGATAGGTGCTGCCAATTCAGCGCGATGCAAGGCTCATGAGCAAAGCCAACCTCGAGTTTGAACCCGACTCCCAAGGCGGCGGCATCGTCCACATCCGACTCAATGACGCGGATGTCTTGGGTAAGAGCGTCAAGCTGGCGGTACAGCTGAAGGCGCACGTCAAAGACAGCAAACCGGTGCATGCCAGTCGCATCCTCTACGCACAGACCATTGAGCTGTCAGCGATGCAGATGACGGCCAACATTCCCGCCGGCAGCCTCAATGGGATTTACAGCTATCACGGCAAGGGCCTCGACGTGTGGCCCGAGCTGCGCTTGGTCATCGACGACGGAATCTTGTTTGATAGTTCGGTCGACCACGCCTGCGACCTGCCGATCGCGACGCGCCCGCAGGTCACACATGACGCCAAAGAGATGATGGACCCAAAGGATGCCTACAACTTCATCGCTAACCTGTCGGCGATTCCGTATCGCAATCGAATGATCACCTTGGCCTTGGCGCTGGTTGGTGGCGTGATCGTGATCGGCAACATGTTAATCGGCGTGCACGACCAGTTCGTCGGCGATGCGCAGATACTTTTTTATGATCACCGCGGCAGCGACGGTTCCGAGTCGCCGTTCATGAAGGCGCTGGCCGGATCAGGTGTGGTGGGTGCCGGCATCTGGGCGGCGATCATGGTGCAACTGCGCAAATACATGACCTTTGCATTGAAACCGCACACCTCACCGCAGCGGGGCCAGCGGCTGGCCGTGCGCGATTTGATCGATGGTGTGGCGCGCGTCGACTTGCACGACATCACGGTGAAAGTGGTTGCCTGCAATCGGGAGTCCGGTCAATACAAGCGAGGCAGTGGCACCAAGGAACGCACAGTCAGCTTCAAGAATGCCACCCGCGCGGTCCTGCTTTACGAGCGCTATATCGCACTGGTCCCAGCCAAGGTGCCGTTGGCGATGTACTTGGAGGGTGAGATCGATTTTGAGCCGATGTTTGGTGATCTGTATCCGCCGCTCAACGTCAGCTCAACGCATGGCTTGAGCGTGGCTTGGGAGGTGCAATTGCTGCATCCGAAGTTTGTCGATCACGAGCTGGAGGGTGAGGTGGGTGGTTTGCGGTTTGTTGACTTTGTAGATGCTTGAGGTCCGGCCATGCGTGTCGACCTTTGCGAGGAACAAACGAAGAAATCTTCAACGCGGAGGCGCAGAGAACGCAAAGGTGCGCAGCATTTTGCCGATTGCAGGCTGAAACTCTGGGCGCAAGGCGAGTCCCTTTGCTGCCTTTCTCCGCGCTCCTCTGCGTTCTCTGCGCCTCCGCGTTGATGCCGTTGCTCTAGGCATCGCCCCATGACGCCACCCCTCGACGATTACCTGAAACTGCTGGCGCAGCCGATTGGCCATCTCGATCTCATCGTGTTCTTCGGTGCCAGCGGCAGCGGCAAGTCCAGTCAACTGGCGCTGTTGCTGGAGCAGCACCCGGAACTGGCTGGTCGCGAGGTGGCACACGTCAGCCCGGCGACAGTGAGGGACGGCGGCCTATCAGGCACACACGACATCGTCGCGCTGGATGAACTGCAACGCTGGCGAGATTGTTTGAGTCTCGGTCCGGCGTTGCGCCGCTCGCGGTTGCTGTTGGTCGCCAGTCATATCCATCCGCACTTGTTGCTGCCATGGCGGCTGGGTCGCCGACAGCGCTGTTTTCTGCTTGATCCTTTGGCTGAGAAGCTTGCTCGCGACATGCGCCGGCGCGGGATCCGTTTCAGCCCGCGTGCACTCGCCGACTTTGTCGCCCGCTTCGGTGCCAACTTCACCGACCTCGCCATCGTGCTGGAGCAGGCCGGCAGCGAGGATTTGGATCAGGCACTTGCACTATTTCTGCGCGGCAGTGCAATCCGGCACGACTGGACAAACGCGCCCGAGCCAAAACCGGCGCGCAGGTAGAATGCGCCACCCGCGCTGCGCCGCGACTCATCCCCGGAAGCACCCATGGCCACCCTCCGTCACGACTGGACGCGCGAGCAAGCGCAGGCGCTGTTTGATTTGCCGCTGACCGAGCTGTTGTATCAAGCCGCCAGCGTGCATCGCGCGCACTTTGATCCTTGTGAGGTGCAAGTCTCGACGCTGTTGTCGATCAAGACCGGCGGCTGTCCGGAAGATTGCGGCTACTGCCCGCAGGCGGCGCGCTATCACACCGGTGTCAAGGCAGAAAAATTGCTGCCGCTGGCGCAAGTGTTGGAGAAAGCGCGCGCCGCGCAAGCCGCCGGCGCAACGCGCTTTTGCATGGGCGCGGCGTGGCGCAATCCGAAAGATCGCGACATCGACAAGGTGGCGACGATGGTTCGCGAAGTGCGCGCATTGGGTCTTGAAACCTGCGCCACCTTGGGCATGCTGAGCCCGCCGCAAGCCGATACCTTGAAAGCCGCCGGCCTCGACTACTACAACCATAATCTCGACACCGCGCCGGAGTTTTACGGCGAAGTGATCCACACGCGCGAGTATTCGGATCGCTTGGATACGCTGGCCGAAGTGCGCCGGGTCGGCATGAAGACCTGCTGCGGCGGTATTGTTGGTATGGGCGAGACACGGGCGCAGCGCGCGGGCCTGCTGCAAACATTGGCGTGCTTGCCCGAGCACCCGCAGTCGGTGCCGATCAATCGGCTGGTGCGGGTTGCTGGCACGCCGTTGGCTGAGGCCGAAGACCTCGATCCGTTCGAGTTCGTGCGCACGATTGCCGTGGCCCGGATCATGCTGCCGGCATCAATGGTGCGGCTGTCGGCCGGTCGCAGCGAGATGAGCGATGAGTTGCAAGCGATGTGCTTTCTTGCAGGCGCCAACTCGATTTTCTACGGAGAAAAATTGCTGACCACCGGTAACCCGGACGTGGAACGCGATCAGGCGCTTTTCGTGCGCCTGGGAATGCGACCGATGGTGCTGAGCAGCGAGCCGCATACCGTGCACGCCAGGGTGTCGACGCCAGTCGGTGAGCGTATCGACGCTCAGGTCGAGGCAGCGGCGTAAACGAAACTGTGGGTCGGCCGTCATTAGGTGAGCGCCTCGCCCGCCAGCAGGTCGAGCGCGAGGCCGCGCTAGCGCGTCGCCGGCTGCTGGCTGTGGACGCGCGCAATGGCGTCCGCGTGCTTCGCGAGGGTCGCTGGTTGCTCGATTTTGCCAGCAACGACTATCTCGGTTTGGCCCAGCACCCGGCCGTGATCGCGGCATTGTGCGAAGCTGCCAACGCGCACGGCGTTGGCAGCACGGCGGCCCATCTGGTCACGGGTCACCATCGACTCCATCAGCAGTTGGAGGAAGCACTCGCCGACTGGTTGGGACAGCCGCGTGCGCTGCTGTTCGGCTCCGGTTATCTGGCCAATCTCGGCGTCATGCAAACCCTACTGACCGCCGACGATGTCTGCGTGCAGGACAAGCTCAACCACGCCTGTCTGCTGGATGGCGTGCGCTTGTCTGGCGCGCAGTTACGGCGCTATCCGCATGCCGACGTGGATGCTGCAAAACGACAGTTGCAGAGCGCACCCGAGCGCGCCGCGTTGCTGGCGACCGATGGCGTATTCAGCATGGATGGCGATATCGCTCCCTTGCGCGAACTGGCCCTGCTGGCGCAAGCGGAAAACGCGGTGCTCTATATCGATGATGCGCACGGCGTCGGCGTGCATGGCCCGCACGGCTGCGGCAGTGCGGCGCTGCTTGGCATGCGCCCGGATGAGACGCCGCTGCAGTTGGTGACCCTGAGCAAGGCGCTAGGCGGCTATGGGTCACTGGTGGTTGGCAGCGAAGCACTGGTCGAGGCGGTGTTGCAAGGCGCGCGCAGCTACCTGTTTACGACGGCCTTGCCGCCGGCGTTGGCGGCTGCCTCGTTGGTGGCCTTGCAGATTGCGCGCGATGACGAGGAGCGACGACTCCGCTTACATCGTCGCATTGCGCGTTTTCGCCATGGAGCCGCCCAACTTGGGGTGCCGCTGTCGCCATCAACCACGCCGATCCAGCCCATCCTGCTTGGCGACAATGCGCGCGCGCTGGCGGTGTCGGCGTTGTTGGCAGAGCAAGGCTTGCTCGTCCCGGCAATTCGGCCACCCACTGTTCCCGCCGGGCAGGCACGCCTGCGAGTCACCCTGTCTGCCGCGCACGACGAGACGCAGATCGACCGTTTGCTGGAAGGCCTGGATGCCGCCTTGCGCGCGCAACCAGCGCACTAATTGATGCATCGGAATATGGATAGCGGCATCCACATCGAGATCCGTGGCAGCGGGCCACCCCTGGTGCTGATCCACGGTTGGGCGATGCATGGCGGCATCTTTGCGCCCTTGAGCGAGCGACTCGCCGCCCACCACACCTTGCACATAGTCGATTTGCCCGGCCACGGTCATAGCCGCGCCCATGCAGGCGAATTCACTCTGGATGCCTGCGCCGCTGAATTGCTCTCGCAGTTGCCTAGCGCTGCCTGGTTGGGTTGGTCGCTGGGGGCCTTGATCGCGCTGCGCGCCGCCACGCTGCAGCCGGAACGGGTCATCGCCTTGATCGCACTCGCCGGCTCGCCGCGATTTGTGCGCGGCCCGGATTGGCCACATGCGGTCGAGGCGCAGGTATTCCAGACCTTTGCCGACGAGCTGGGCGAGAACTATGCGCGCACGCTGGATCGCTTTCTGGCGTTGCAGGCACACGGTTCCGAGCACATGCGCGATGAGCTGCGCGAGTTGCGGGCGCAGGTATTCGCACGTGGTGAGCCGGACCCGCGCGTCTTGATCGAAGGCCTCACGTTGCTCGCCAACAGCGACTTGTGCGCGCAGTTATCGACGCCTTCGATGCCCTCGTTGTGGATCGCTGGCCGCCGTGATCGATTGGTGCCTTGGCAAGCGATGCAGGCCGCCGCACTTTCGATGGCGGGTGGTCGTTTCCTGCGTGTTGAGGGCGCCGGTCACGCGCCGTTCCTGAGCCATGCGGATGAGGTGGCGGCTGCCATCCTTGCCTTCCTTGCCGAGGCGTTCGCGAGCGCATCGGCGAACACGCACGGATGATCTTGGGATACTTTCGCCGCCATGTTTGATCGCACCCACATTCGCCGCGCGTTCGCGCGCGCGGCAACGTCGTATGCCGCGGTTGCCGCGCTGCAAAAGGAAGTCGAGTCGCGCCTGCTCGAGCACCTGCACGAGCTGCCACTCAACCCCAGCACCATTCTGGATCTTGGCAGTGGTCCCGGCACCGCGGCGCGCGCGCTCAAACAACGCTGGCCGAAGGCGCAGGTGGTGGCCTTGGATCACGCGCTGCCGATGCTGCGCCAGCAGTCGCGGCGCTGGTGGACCTTGCCGAGCAAACGCATCGAGCGTGTCTGCGCCGATGCCTGCGCGCTGCCGTTGGCCGATGCATCTGTCGATCTGGTGTTTTCCAACCTGTGCTTGCAGTGGGTAGAAAACTTGCCGGTGGCGATCGATGAGCTACGCCGCGTGCTGCGACCCGGCGGTCTGCTGCTGTTATCGACCTTCGGCAGCGAGACCCTGTTCGAGTTGCGCGCAGCGTTCGAGCACGTCGATCCCG
>JANNWF010000458.1:0-3404 GCA_031408455.1 Pseudoxanthomonas sp.
CTTCGAGCGCGGCCCACGGCATTCGCCGCGCTTGGTGACAAAATTGTAGATACCGCCGACGCCATTCTCATCGCCGGGATACCAGTTCTGCACCGTCGAATACTTGATCTTGGCATCGTCCAGCGCTATCAGTTCGACCACTGCTGCGTGCAGTTGATTCTCGTCGCGCATCGGCGCCGTGCAGCCTTCCAGATACGAGACGTAGCTGTCGGCCTCGGCAATGATCAAGGTGCGCTCGAACTGGCCAGTCTCTGCTGCATTGATGCGGAAGTAGGTCGACAGCTCCATCGGACAACGCACGCCCTTGGGAATGAACACAAAACTGCCGTCGGAAAACACCGCCGAATTGAGCGCCGCGAAGTAGTTGTCGCCCACGGGCACGACGCTGCCCAAGTACTGTCTGATCAATTCAGGATGCTCGCGCACCGCTTCGGAGAAGCTGCAGAAAATCACTCCGGCTTCGCCCAACTCTTTCTTGAAAGTAGTGCCCACTGATACCGAATCGAATACTGCGTCGACCGCGACACCCGCCAAGCGGGCGCGCTCATGCAGCGGCACACCCAGCTTTTCGTAGGTCTCCAGCAACTTGGGATCCACCTCGTCCAACGAAGCAAACTTCTGCTTGGGCGCGCTGAAGTAGCTGATCGCCTGATAGTCGATCGGCGCGATCTTCAACTTGGCCCAATCGGGCGGGGTCATTTTCAACCAACGCCGATAGGCCGCGAGCCGCCAGTCGGTCATCCACTGCGGCTCTTCCTTGCGCGCGGAAATCCAGCGCACGACGTCTTCATTCAAGCCCGGCGGCAAGAAATCGGATTCGATATCGGTAACAAAACCCGCTCCATAGCGGCGGGTGAGTACCTCTTCGAGTTCTACACTTTCAGCGACCATGATTCGTATTCACTTGTGCTGCGTTCAGAGACACCATTGCGAACCGATTGCCGCAATCCTCAAGACCCGTCATCCCCGCGCAGGCGGGGATCCAGCGCCCTTGCGGCCAAGTCCCGCCTGCGACGAGATCTCTGGATTCCCGCCTACGCGGGAATGACGATAGGTAAGGAACTTGCTGTGAGGTCATGCGGCTTTCCATCGCAAAATCATTCCGTGGCGACCAACGCCAGCGGAATGTGCTTGCGACCGCGATTCGCCGTCGGCGCATTGCCAACCATGTCAGCCAGCGACACCCCGCGCAGAGCCGACTCAACCACACTGCTGATGTGCCGCCAGTTGCCGCGCACGCCGCAATGCGGTTCGTGATCGCAGCGACCGGCGTGGGTGACGCATTCGGTGAAGCCAATCGGCCCTTCCATCGCCGCGACAATATCGGCCACGCTGATCTCAGCTGCCGCACGCGCTAGCCGATAGCCGCCGTGCACACCGCGCGTGGAGATCACCAAATCCGCTTGCGCCAGCGCTTTCAGCAGCTTGCTCACGGTGGGTGCTTCGAGTCGCGCCAATGTCGCCAACTCGGTGGCACTGCACACCACGTTGGCCTGTTCGGCCAGCAAGGTCATCACCACGGTGGCGTAGTCGGTCAATTTTCCGATACGAAACATTGCGTCTTGGGCTAGTCAAGCAAAATAGGACTGTAATTGTACGGTTTGTACGCGTGAAGCAAAAGTCGCGTTGGCGACTGCAAGTAAACGCGCATTCACGAAGGCGGCACGTAGCGGGTTGATTGCTGCATTGCCGGCTTTGCGGCAGGCTTGCTTCCCCAGCCTTCAGCGAACCAGTCGCGCAGGCGTTGTCAGACGGACTACGTGTGATCTCCAAGCTGCCGCGCGTCAAGGCTTTCGTACTCCCCTGCGTATCGCTCGCGCTGCTGGTCCCCGTGGCCAGCGCCGCCGATCCGGCTGCGCCAGTTTTAAGCTGGCAGCAATGCAGTGGTGCGCCGGTGCTGGATTGGATCGAGCCCATGGCCGCCAGCTCCCAACACGAGGGCTCCCACCGTGAGCAAGCAGCAACTGATATCGATGCCGACAGCATCGATGTCAGCGGCAAGGACGTTTATTTGCTCGAAGGCGACGCCCGCTTGCGCCGCGCCGACCAACGCCTGCGCGCCGACCGCCTGCAATTCACCCACAGCGCATCCACCTATGAGGCGACTGGCGAGGTGCGCTATCAGGATTCTGGGGTGGCTATCGCGGCAAAGTCAGTCAGCGGCAATGTCGAGACCGAGCAAACGCGCTTGGCCGATGTGCGCTATCAACTGATCGTTCTGCGCGGCAATGGTGAAGCGGCCAGCGCCGACTTGAAGGGGCCAAAAGGCGATTTCGTAGAGGTGAGTTACAGCACCTGCGATCCGGCCACCGCCAGCAAACCGCAAGGCTGGGTGTTGCGCGCAACCACGATGCATCTCGATCAAGAGAGCGGCGTCGGCAGCATGCGCAACGCGACGCTGCGCATCGGCGAGGTGCCCGTGCTGTGGCTGCCGTACGCGAGCTTCCCGCTGGATAACCGCCGCAAGAGTGGTTTTTTGTATCCGAGCATCGGCAGCGCCAGCGACACCGGCATCGATCTGCGGGTTCCCTACTACATCAATATCGCACCCAATCAAGACGCCACTGTCAGCGCGCGCGTGATCGGTCAACGCGGCGTGGCCTTGGGCGGCGAATATCGCTATTTGTTTGGCAATCATGGCGGCCAGATCGAAGGCGACTGGTTGCCCGATGACGACAAGACTGGTCGCGACCGCAGCTTGGGGCGCTTCCGCCACGCGGGCCGCTTGGGCACGCATTGGAACGTCTTTGCCGACGTCAATCATGTTTCTGATGATCGCTATTTCGAGGACTTTGGCGACTCCCTCTCGATCAGCAGCACCTCGTTGCTTGGCAGCGCGGTCAGCGTCGCCGGTCGCGGTAGCTATTGGTCGGCAAGTGTGGCCGCCGAGCGCTATGACATCATCGATCCGCTAGTAGCCGACAGCGCCGAGCCATACCGACGCTTGCCGCGCGCCCGCTTTCGCTGGCAACAGCCATTTGCCGAGTGGTTGCAGTTGCGCTTGGATGCCGAGGCCATTGCGTTTGGACACCGCGAACTCGCGGAAGCCACTCGCTATGACTTGCGACCCGCGTTGGCGCTGCCGTTCGAGCGTGCCTGGGGCTACGTCCGGCCGGAACTCGCGTGGCGGCAAACTGGCTATTCACTGGATCGTGAGTTCGCTGCGGGGGGCTTCGTGGATCGCGACCCCACTCGCGGCGTACCGATCAGCAGCTTGGACGCTGCGCTCAACTTCGAGCGCGACACTCGGCTGTTCGGCAGCGCCATGCGACAGACCCTGCAACCCCGTTTGTATTATCTGAACGTGCCCTTCGAGAATCAGGATGACCTGCCGATTTTCGATACCCAAGAGCTGAGTTTCAGCTACGGGCAGCTGTTTCGACCCAATCGCTTCACCGGCGCCG